>JANPPO010000455.1:0-11036 GCA_031428555.1 Bdellovibrionales bacterium
ATCACTCTTCGCGCAGAAATGGATTTGATTGTGGGTTTAACTGCTTGTTCTGATGAAGGAACGAATAATGGCAAGTGTAAGCCGATTCAATATGAAATTCATTCTGGTATCTAAAAGGCACACACTTTAACTTTCGTTTCCATGTGCACCTATGAAATTTAATTACTGAGTTAACTATTGTACTATTTAGTTGGCAATAATTCTTATTGCACTAAGCTTTTAAGCATCCAAGATGCCTTGTCGTGAGCGCCGATTCGAGCAACCATCATATCGTTACTAAAATCGTCATCAGCTTCATCTGTTGCATCAGCTGCTTCTTTTGCGCGCTTAGAAAGTAGGGCATGTCCAGCTGCCAACTCTTTTAGAGCTTCGCGTGGATCAGAATCATCACTCATTTCTTTTAGGTCTGCAGTTTTTAAAACATCAGATAAAGAAATTGGAGCTTCCGTTCCGATAGCGCGGATACGTTCAGCAATTTCATCAATTGCTTCAGCTAATTCCGCATACTGAACTTCAGTTAGCTTATGAACTGAAAAGAAATTTGCGCCAGTGTAATTCCAATGAACAACATAAGTCTTCATGTAAAGTACGAAAGTGTCCGCTAGTACGCGCTTTAAATGCTTGACCGTTTGGTTATCTGCAGGTGCATTTTTTACGGCTGCACTTTTTTCAGCACCATTCTTTTCAAGTTTTTCAAGAACGTTTTTACCCACGATATTTTTTTTGTTATCGCGAACTTGCATTTTTTCTGATTGGTTTTTTTTCATAATTTATCCTTTAAATAAAAGCGCGCCTGTTTTAGCAGGCGCGCGAATTCTAACTATTTAATTTTTAAACACTTACTTAAGGTTTTTTAGAATCTCGCAAAGCGTCTTTGGCGTCTTGGCTTGTTTTCGCCATCCACTCTTTAGAATCTTCACCAGTTTGTTCCGACTTAGCACCGAAACGTGTAAAAAGAGATTGAAGTTTATCTGATGCACTTTCTTTAGCATCGCCGTAGCGCTGCTGAATAAGTCCAGAGATTGCTCCCATATTTCCTTTTGTACTTTCTAATTCGTCATCGGTGAGTTTCCCCCACTGATTTCTGATTTCGCCTTTTAGTTCTTTCCATTTTCCAGATAATTGATCTTGATTCATATATTCTCCTTCGAGAAGTCGATCTACTTATACAGATACACTACTCTTGGTTAACTTAAGGTAGTGATCTTGGTCGTTTGCCAGAAATTAGGCCAACAACTAAGCTGATAACTGTAAGTGCCAAGAATACGTACAATACGATCTTGCCAACTTCCATTGATAGTCCCGCGACTCCTGTTGCTCCTAAAAGCATCGCCACTAGTCCTAGAACAAAAAATAATAAAGCTGCACGTAGCATAACTTACTCCTTCTAATCTTTCGATTTATGTAGTTATAGCTCTGTACAATAGCAACTCCTGTGCCCAATACAGATCGCATAAAATTAACTTCCAGCTCATATTAAATGCGGCCATGGGGCGATTTGGTTTACCAAGGACAAATAACCTCACGCGTAAACAAGTGTACCACTTAAACTAAATATTGTTGTTTCAGGCTAAAATTCTATAGGGGCTTAATCAAAGACATGTGTAGAATGTTATCAAACTACCTAAAAGGAAAATCATGTATAATATTTCAGTTCTCGCGCAGATTATCATTGCGGTCACAATAGCGATCGTTTGGATTTTTCGTTTCGATAATATTGTTAAAGAATTTAGACAGTATAACCTTCCTGATTTAGTTAGAAACTTAGTAGGGGCTACAAAAATCTCGCTTGCGACTCTGTTAGTTGCGGGAATTTGGTATCCATCACTTGTGTTAGTGCCAGCTCTTATAATGGCATTTCTGATGTTAAGCGCTCAATGGTTTCACTACAAAGCTAAGAACCCGATTATCAAATTTCTACCTTCCTTAGCCCTCTTATTTTTATCACTCTTTGTGGCGGGAGTTCACTCTGGCCAGATCGCATAGTTGAGCTTCTTAAATGTCCTCATCATTTTATCGAGTTTTTCATTTTTGGCATATGGCTTCATGTGCGTGGTATCTATTCGCATGAAGTCTGAATTCAAAAGATATGGGTTTGAAGAACTTAGAATTCCTATTGGCATTTTAGAAATGCTGGGGGGATTAGGTCTTCTGGTTGGCTATAAGCTTCCAGTTCTTACCTTCGTATCGGCACTAGGGCTGGCGCTTCTAATGCTTTCGGCTTTTATAATTCGACTGAAAATTAAAGATAGTCTTCTTCGATCACTCCCGGCGCTTGGGCTGATGATTATAAATTTCTACATCGCGATCCAGTTTCATCTAAATATTGGTTAATTCTACCAATTTTTGAATTTCGACACCCATTTTTTTCACTTTGCTTGTTTTGAGTTGCCTTGTCGGGTACTCAGTAGACATGAAATTTTTTATCTCGGAACAGACTCAAGAATCATTTGCTGAAATGCCACTAGCTTCTCAAATGCTACCAATTCTTCAAAAAATGAAAATCGATCAACCGACCCTTATTCAGAAGCAGGCTTTCCCCATTGCTCTAGCAGGTCATGACTTGGTTGGAATTGCCGAAACCGGCAGCGGTAAGACTTTGATTTATTTATTAACGATTTTTTCTAAGTTGCTAAGCGATCCCAATTCTCGAGCCCTCGTTTTAACCCCAAGTCGGGAGACGGCTGATCAGGTATTTCGTACTGTAACTGAAATTTCTGAAGGTCTTTCGATCTCTAGTTGCCTGGTCGTTGCCGGGATGCCTGATAAAGTTCAGACAAGTCAGCTGAAGAAAAATCCTAGGTTGATTGTTGCAACCCCTGGTCGGCTTTTAGATCACCTGTCTGGAAATAAACTTCTACTTCAAAAGATGAGCATCATGGTCATTGATGAGGCCGACCGAATGCTAAATGAGGGTTTCGGCGAACAGCTTAAAAAAATTAAATCAACGACTCGTGGTGAATATCAAACTATGATGTACAGCGCGAATTTTCATAAGCTCGCAGAAAAATTTTCTGAAAGTTTTTTAAGACCCGGATGTTACTTGATTAAAACTCAAGGTGCGGAAAAGCCGGTTTCGAACTTAAAGCAAATTGTTATCTTCACTGATTATGGGCTTAAAAAAGATAAATTACTAAAAGTGCTGGTTAAAACGCGGGGCCCTTGTATCGTTTTCGTGAACGATCAACCAAATGCAGAAAGCGTTCATCATCATCTTTCTGAGAATGGGCTTTCCGCTGATGTGATTCACGGTGCATTCAAGCACGGACACCGCGAAAGGGTCATGAGAGATTTTCGAAGTAAGAAATTTCAAGTCTTAATTACGACTGATCTTTTAGCTCGAGGCCTCGATATTCCCGATATTGAAATCGTCGTAAACTTCGATCTTCCGAATGAGACCGAAGATTTTCTTCACCGGATCGGCAGAACTGCCCGGGCTGGGAAAAACGGTACGGCCGTTACTTTCGTGGCAAAATCAGAAGAGAAACTATTTAACAAATTTAAGCCTTACGTCGAAAATGCGGAAGAGCGTCGTTAAAAAGAAAACGGATGAATAAAGTTTAAGCTCGTCATAAAATTCCTAATATGCCATTGGATTTTAAAAAGTTAGTCAGCGCACGGTTCCTGTTTACGTTTGCCGTTCAAATGCAGGCCGTTGTTTTAGGCTGGCGAATTTATGAATTGCTTAAGGACCCTCTTTATTTAGGTTTTATCGGATTAACCGAAGCAGTTCCTGCCATTGGCCTTGCGCTTTATGCAGGCTATCTAGTCGATCGTGCTCGTCCGTTAGTTGTTTACCGAAGGGTCATGTATGTCAGTCTTCTTTCGGGACTTGTGGTATTAGCCGAACATATTTATGAACCACAACTTACACTTGGCACTCAAGTTGGGCTTCTTTACTTCGCAGCTTTTTTAACCGGCCTTGCAAGGTCATTTTCAGGCCCTGCCATTTTTGCGACAGTTCCAAGATTAGTAGAGCGTCATCTGCTTATGAGGGCTACCGCTATTTCAAGTACAACTATGCAAGTTGCCCGAATTGGTGGACCTGCTTTCGGCGGCCTCGTCTTCGGATTTTTCGGAGCGATAGCCTCTTCAAGTATTGTGTGCGTTCTTCTTATTGCTGCAAGCTTTGCGATGATTTTAATTAAAACTAAAATTCCGGCGCCTGATACAAGATCACATCACGCTTCAATCAAAGATGAATTTCTATCCGGAGGTCGATTTGTTTTCAAACACCCGATCTTATTTCCTGCTTTATCTTTGGATATGATTTCGGTTCTTTTCGGCGGGGTTACAGCTTTACTTCCGATTTTTGCCAGCGAAATCTTATTTGTAGGCCCTAAAGGACTTGGCGCTTTAAGAGCTGCGCCCGCTGTTGGGGCAACAATTATGGGACTCTACTTATCAAGAACAAATGGAATGCGCACAGGTAAGTGGCTTTTATCTGCCGTTACTGGGTTTGGAATTTGCATTCTAGTTTTTGGAATCAGTCGAAACTTTTATTTATCTTTAGCTGCATTAGCTTTAAGTGGATCTTTCGACAGTATCAGTATGGTCATAAGATCGGCTGCAGTTCAGTTAACATCACCAGATCATATGCGGGGAAAAATTTCTGCAGTGAATTCAATTTTTATCGGTTCATCAAATGAGCTTGGCGAATTGGAATCAGGAATTGCTGCAAAGCTTTTGGGTACTGCTCCAGCCGTCTATTTAGGCGGGATTGTTTGCCTACTAACTGTCGCTGCTGTTTCTTACCTTTCTCCGACATTAAGAAATATGGATCTAAAGAATCTCGCAGAGACGAAGTAAGGACTCTTCATTTTAACAAGAGTCCTTACACGATTTATCTAAAATTCCATTGGGAATGAAGCACTCAGGATCCATGACTTATTATTTAAGTTTACATTATCAAAAGCATTGCTGCTTCCGAATGGCCCAAACTTTTCTAAAGTTGCATTGCCGTATTCTAGATCTTGATATTCAACGTTTAAACTGAAAGATTGAACCCTGAAGCCTGCTCCAACTCGGTAACCTTTAGCATCTTCAAATTTAACATCAAAGTTGCCATCAGCTTTTGGATTCAATTCTCCACCCATGACATATGTTCCCCAAATTCTGATTCCCATGTCGGGCATTTGAAAACCAATCACGGGTCCGTAGTTAGTTGAAATAGCTTCGGCATCATAATCTACCGACGAATCTTTAAATTTTGGCATCGAGTATCTTGCATCAGCGCCTAAGAAAAACGCTTCACTTAAGTGAAAGCCTAATCGAGCGCCAATTCCAATACCATCGGACGTCCCGGTTGAGTTATTAAGGGGCGAAGGATAGTTTACATCAGTCTCACCCTTTTCATAAGTAACCGTGGGCTCGACAAAAAGTCCGCCTTTTGATTCTGCCAATCCGAATGAACTTACTGCTGTTGCTAATCCAAATCCTATAATTAGATTTTTGACGTTAATCATTTTTTACTCCTAGTAATTTTTGTTCACGAACGTTCTAGACCTGTATTATTGCAATGCTAGTGCCTGCCACAAATGCATTTAATTGACTTAATCGGGGCAATTATGGGTTTAAACATTGGTTTGTTGGGGCACAAAGTTTTTGAGTTAATATCGCATTATCAGCTTTCTTTTAATGGACTCTGCCCAAAGACTAGCATTAATTAAGAGCGTGAAACTTCCAAATGAACTACGAAATTTAGTTAATCAATCCGTTGCTTTACTTGGGCAAGTGATTCAACGCGAACTTGGCAAAAAATCCTTTGAAAGAATTGAATCTTTAAGATCGTCGATGGCGACACTTCGAGATACATCTAATGAAAAAGCTTTTTCACAGTTAAAAAAATCTTATCAAAACTTAGAATCTTTAAGCCAAAAAGAGCGACATGAAATTGCTCGAGCCTTTACGCTTATGCTGGAATTAATGAACGCGTGCGAAAATGCTTATCGAAGTTACCGACTTGAATTCAAAAATTCAAAAGAACAAGCTTCAGCGGAAAGGCCTCATTCGATTACTTATGTTCTGACCGCCCATCCGACTGAAGCTAGGTCTCCTCAAAATATTTCAATCTTTCATGAGATTCAGAACCTGCTGATCGAAATTCTATCCAAAATCGAAGAGCAGGGAAGAAGTGAATTTGATTTGCGGAACGAAAATTCTTTGCTTCATTTACTTGAAATTGCCTGGAGAAGCCCGATCGTTCGCGACCGTTCTCCAAAAGTAAAAGATGAAGCAGAACATATTTATTCTATGCTTTTTAGAGAGCAAGTCTTATGTAACATGACGGATGAAGCCGTAGCACAAGTTCCCATTTCAATTAGCAGCTGGGTGGGTGGAGATAAAGATGGTCATCCTGGAGTGGATGAGAAAACATTTGTTCAAAGTTTAACTTTATCAAGACAAAATATAATCAAATTAATATCTTCGTACATCGATGACGTTCAAAACACATTAAAGCTTTTCAAATCTCCCGAGCTTCAGAAACTACTCGCAACTCTAGAAAGATCACTCAAGCCCTTACGCCAAATCCGCGCTGGTGATATCAAAAAAGTAGAAGCTTTTAAAAAATTTATTGTAACAATTAATTTCAAGTATCAAGGCAATGTGGGCTATCTTCACCCACAGCTAATAAGGATTAATAAATTAATAGAAACATTTCCAGGCTTAGTTGTTCCGTTAGAGCTTCGTGAATCATCTGAAGTGCTTATGACTCCAGCCAATAAAAGAAGCAAGCTCGCGATCTTTAAAATGCTTCAAACTTTAGAAAAAATATCTCGAGGTGGAGATCCCACTTTTTACGCCCGTGGTTTTATTATCAGCATGACAGAATCAGCTGATCATCTTCGTACGGCAGCTCAGTATCAAATAGCTATTTTTGGTGAAGTACTTTTACCGATTATTCCATTGTTTGAAGAAGCGACTTCACTTAAAAATTCAGAACAGATCATGAGTGAAGTATTAAAAGATCCATTGATCAGTAAATCGGCACGCAATCATTGGGACGGCATAATTGAAATGATGGTGGGTTATTCCGATTCTTCTAAAGAGGCCGGCGTCCTTGCAAGTCGTCTTGCCATTGCAGAGGCTTTACCAAAACTTGAAAAAGTTTGCGAGAAAGCTCAGTTTACTCCAACTTTTTTTCATGGCTCGGGTGGAAGTATTGATCGTGGTGGTGGCTCGATCGAAGATCAAACCGCTTGGTGGCCCAAATCAGCTCTTCGCAATTACAAAGTGACCGTACAAGGTGAAATGGTTGAAAGATCTTTTGCAACACCTGCGATTGCTAGGCGTCAGGTTGAAACGATTGTTGAAAGTGCAACTCATGGTCTTAGCAAAACTTTTAAGGGCGGAAATCAACCTGCGGTTGATCAATTCGCTTTAGAAATAACAAAGCAATACAGAAAAACAATTACCGAACCTGATTTTTTGAAAATGGTAGAAGCCGCAACACCCTACTCGTACTTAAATGTTTTGAAAATTGGATCGCGTCCATCAAAAAGATCGACTGGCCTTACAGTCAAAGGGCTTCGGGCAATTCCATGGATCTTGTGTTGGACTCAAACTCGCGTTCTATTTCCAACTTGGTGGGGCGTTGGCCAAGCTTGGGCCAATTCAACAGATAGTCAGAAGAAGTCGCTAAAAAAAGCATTTCGGGATTTTCCAGTATTTACTTCTTATATCAAGGCCTTGGGATTTACCTTAGCTAAAATTGAACTTAGCGTCTGGCATATGTATCTTGAGCAAAGTCACTTGAAGCCTCAGGAGATTATTGAATCCTACAATCTATTCAAACAAGAATTTGAAAGAACAAAACAGTGTTATTTTGAAATTTGTGAACAAAAGGATCTACTTTGGTTTCGGCCCTGGCTTGGAGATAGCATTAATTTGCGATCAGCGATGATCCACCCCCTGAATCTTTTGCAAATCTTAGCTAAGAAAGAGAAAGATCCCCAGCTTTTAAGAGTCACCGTCACTGGAGTTTCCAGTGGGATGCTGACAACAGGGTAAAACTGCCTAAACCCAAATTAACACTCGAATTTTCGCTAACTTTCCGTTAAAATGCGCAACCTATGATTACTACGACAGATGTTAGCCTACGCTTCGGTGGAAAAAAACTTTTTGAAGACGTAAATGTTAAATTTACCCCTTCAAATTGCTACGGACTTATTGGTGCCAACGGCGCTGGTAAATCAACTTTTTTAAAAGTTCTTTCAGGCGAGATTGAGCCCAATACTGGTGAAGTCAGTATTCCCTCAAACATGCGTCTTTCAATGCTTAAGCAAGATCACTACGCATTCGAAAACATGACGGTTTTAAAAACTGTTCTGATGGGTAATGAAAAGCTTTTTAAAGTTATGGAAGAAAAAGAAGCTATTTACTCTAAAGCTGATTTCAGCGAAGAAGATGGTAACCGCGCTTCTGATTTAGAAACTGAATTCGCAGAACTAAATGGTTGGGAAGCTGAATCTGAAGCTGCCGTGATGCTTGCAGGCCTTTCAATTCCTGAAGAACTACATCAGCGCATGATGAAAGAACTTACGGGCGGCGAAAAAGTAAAAGTACTTTTAGCACAGGCACTTTTTGGAAAACCTGATATTTTGCTACTAGACGAACCAACGAATCACTTGGATATCTATGCAATCCAGTGGCTAGAAGAATTCTTACTTAATTTCGAAAATACAGTTATCGTCGTTTCCCATGATCGACATTTTTTAAATAAAGTTTGTACTCATATTGCAGATGTTGATTACGGAAAAGTTAAAGTCTATTCAGGAAATTATGATTTCTGGCGCCAGGCAAGTGAACTCAGCCAAAGATTATTAGCTGATCAGAATAAGAAAAGTGCAGATAAGGCAGAAGACCTTAAGGCCTTTATCGCGCGGTTTAGTGCGAACGCTTCTAAGTCTAGACAAGCTTCATCAAGACAGAAAACTTTAGAAAAATTAGAGTTCCATGATTTGCCAGCCTCTTCTCGAAAGCAGCCTTACATCGGTTTTGATATTGAAAAAGAATTAGGTAAAGAAGTTTTAAACGTAAACAAGATCAATAAAAGTTTTGAAGGACAAAAGCTTCTTAAAGACATTAGCTTTAGTCTTCAAACAGGCGACAAAGTTGTTTTAGTAGGAAAAAATGATTTAGCTAAAACTTTGTTACTCGATATTTTGGCTGGCGAAATTGAACCCGACGCTGGTTCATTTAACTGGGGTATCACCGTTAAGAAAAGTTATTTCCCGACTGATAATTCAAAATATTTTGCAACTAATGACTCTTCACTAGTTGATTGGTTACGTCCTTATTCAAAAGAAAAAGACGAATCTTTTATTCGTGGGTTTTTGGGTAAAATGCTTTTTAGCGGTAACGATGCTTTAAAAAAACCTTCTGTTTTATCGGGCGGTGAAAAAGCGCGCTGCATGTATTCTAAACTGATGCTTTCGGGCGCAAACGTTATCATGTTAGATGGTCCAACGAATCACTTGGACTTAGAAAGTATATCTGCGGTCAATGAAGGCTTAAAGCGCTACAAGGGTTCTGTGATATTCACCTCCCACGATCACGAACTTATTCAAACTGTTGCAAATCGTGTTATCGAAATAGATGGAACAATTGTTTACGATAATCACTGCACTTATGATGAATACCTTGCTTCGAAAAAGGCTAAGCAGTGAAAATTGAATCTGGCTCTACAGTTACCTTAAGTCGCAACATTGGTTTGCTTGCCCTCACTCTTTATGGTGTTGGCGATATATTAGGTGCTGGAATCTACGGCCTCGTAGGAAAAGCCGCAGGCCAAATGGGTAACTCTGTTTGGTTAGCATTTTTGACCAGTATGATTGCTGCGGGTTTAACTGGACTATCTTATGCTTCTCTTGGTTCTCGTTATCCAAAAGCTGGCGGGGCATCTTATGTTACTCTGCGTGCATATCATAAAGCTTGGCTTGCTTACGGAGTAGGTCTCGCCGTTTTGGCTTCGGGCTTAACTTCTATGGCAACTGCTACCAGAGTTTTTTCTGGATACTTTCAAGGGTTACTTGGAGGCGGCATTCCACTATCACTTGTAATTGTTGGTTTTGCGCTGGTGTTAGCATTCATCGTTTTTTGGGGGATTCGTGAGGCGATGTGGGTTAACGCACTCTGCACGATAATTGAACTTGCAGGCCTTGCGATCGTGATATTTTTTGGTTTTAAATATATTGGCTCTGTAGATTATTTTGATGCAACCACTGTTGCTAATCCAACTGGAGACTTAACTCCTGCGTTAATTTTAACAGGTGCTGTTTTAACTTTCTATTCTTTCGTAGGCTTTGAAGACATATTAAATATTGCTGAAGAAATTAAGAATCCCCAGCGTAATTTACCTCTTGGATTACTTCTAGCTGTTTCGATTGCTTCAATTATTTATATGCTAGTAAGTGTGATTGCGGTTTCAGTAATTCCGGCTGCGGAACTGGCTGGCTCGAACGAGCCACTTGTTCATGTTGTTAGAACTGCTGCTCCGTGGTTTCCTTCATCGGTTTATTCTATTATTGCGATGTTTGCGATTTCAAATACAGCGCTTTTGAATTTTGTTATGGGTTCACGCTTAGTTTATGGAATGGCGAAACAAGGCCTACTCCCTAAAGCGCTTGCAAAAGTGCATGCAAAAAGACGGACTCCCCATGTGGCAGCGGGAATCTTATTAGCGATTTTGCTAACTCTTGCGCTATCTGGCGACATCACTTCACTCGCGAAATCGACCAGTGTTTTGATTTTAGTTTGTTTTATGTTGGTTAATTCAGCGCTCGTCGTATTAAAGCACCGCAAAGACGAACCCAAAGGTCAGTTTGAGGTTCCAACCTTTGTTCCCATTTTAGGAGCCATCATCTGTGGCGGCTTACTTGTATCTGCCGAAGCTCCAGAGCTTAAAACAGCAGCGATTATATTGGCTGTTATCGCGGTTCTCTATTTTGTTTTAAGGCCCAGCCCTGAAGCAATTAAAGCGATGGAAGAATAATTAATCTTTTTTCTCGAAGTAAGCTAAATCTATAAAAATAGAG
>JANPPO010000456.1:0-15895 GCA_031428555.1 Bdellovibrionales bacterium
AAACGCCGAATTTAGTCGTTTGGGCGACCCTTTTTCTTCGCATGCGATGAGCTTTATTCAAGATGCGATGGAAGATTTATTTATCTGGCAGGCCAGCGAAGAAGCTTATTCAAGTAATGTGCCTCGATAAAAACTTAGCAAGATTTCAGAAATTGATTTAAAATAAGCATTGATGACTGATTACTTTTTCACCCCCGCAACTGAGGCTCATAAGAAAATAGAGAAGGCGAAAGCGCGCGAACTTCGGACGTCGGCGTGGTGGAAGGGTCAACTCGGCCGCGGAATCTGCTACCATTGTGAGCAAAAGTTTAAAACCTCGGATTTGACAATGGACCATCTGATTCCGATCGCACGGGGCGGCAAAAGTGATAAGAAAAATTGCGTTCCTAGCTGTAAGGAATGCAACACAAAGAAGGGTTATAAAACCCGAGCCGAGCTGGCTTTAAGTGAAATGAAGAATTCTCAAGAAAATGATGACACAACGGATTAAGACCAAAGTGCTTGCGCGAGCAGCCACTTTTCCCCTTAACTGTAATTTATGGCACGTAATGAAATCACCAAAAGTAGTACAGCAGAATATTTTGCCAAGAACCTTCAGCAGGTCGGGTTCTCTTCGCCAACTAAGGCGGTTTTAACCACACTTAAAGAGGCCGTGGACAATTCTTTGGATGCCTGCGAAGAGCATGGAATCCTTCCTGATCTCTATGTTGAGATACAGAAAATCGGAGTTGGCTCCTCTAAAAACACGGATTTGATTAAGGTTGTTGTCGAAGATAACGGACCTGGGATCGAAGAGAAGGATTTAGCAAAAGTTTACGGAGAATATTTAGCCTCTTCCAAGTTTGGAAAAGGGCAGTGTTCTCGAGGACAACAAGGAATTGGAATTAGTGCTGCGACCACTTGGGCGCAGATTACAAATGCCAAAGGCGTTGTTGTTATTTCTAAAACTAAAAACATGCGAAAAGCTATTAAAGCTCAAGTGGATGTGGATATTAAATCCAACACAGGAGTTTTAAAAAATAAAGAATCTCTCGATTGGAACAAGCCTCATGGAGTTCGTTGCGAATTTTTAATGGACGGTCGAATTCAGCTGAATGGTGACGGCGGACTTGTGACTTACATGGAAGGCACAGTTCTTTTAAATCCTCATCTCTCGGTGACTTTTAAACTCGCTGAAAACGATAAACAAACGATTGATCGAGTGACAAATGTTTCTCCTGAAATTCCAGAGTCGACGTTGCCTCATCCTCATACTTTTAAATTAGGTGAGTTCATAACGCATGCGACTTTATTCGGTAAAACTTCGCTTTCGAATTTCTTGAAAACGGGATTTTCTCGAGTGACGGATCAGCCTTTAAAGGACTTTGTTAAAAACGGTATGCCTAAAGCTTTACTTGATAAGCCAATTACATCGCTTAATCAGGAACAGTTTAAACAAGTCTTTACAGCGGTTCAAAACACCGAACTTATGGCGCCTTCAACGAAGTCAGTTTTGACTGTTGGGGAAGATTCTTTGTCGAAATCAATTGGCCGACTAGGTGAAATCGATTTCTTCGCAGTTATGACTCGAAAACCAAGAATTTGTGACTTCAAACCAGTGGTGGTTGAAGTTGCGTTAGCGCGTTTTAAGAATCGAAATCAAGACACTGATGGACCTGTTCAATTACTTCGTTTTGCGAACCGCGTGCCGTTGCAATTTGATAAATCAGGTTGTGCGATTACGTGGGCAATTGAATCGGTAAACTGGAAGTCTTACGGCCTTCAACAGCCAAAAGATTCTTTACCAGTTGGACCTTATGTTTTTGCCGTGTCCGTGGTTTCTCCATTTATTAAATTTAAGAATGCATCGAAAGAAACAATTGATGCCTCTGAAGAATTAGTTGCGGAAATCAGATTAGCTTTGATCCAAGCAGGTCAGAAGTTATCTCGACATATTAATAAAGAATTTAAAGAAGCTGATTTGGAACGAAAGTTAGCTCATATCGAACAATTCGGTCCCATTTTGGTCGAAAAATTGGCGTTTTTAGTGGGTGCAAATGAAGCCCGCCGCAAGCGTGCCGAAGAGGGTTTGAAGAAAATTTTAGGCCGCGATTCCAAAGAACTCATCGGAGAACTAGAAGTTGCGACAATGAAATTGAACTCTCAAAAAGCAAAAGACCGAAAAGCACTTGGCGAACTAGAGGAAGTTGAACTTTCCGCTGACGCCGATGAAGCTCCAGAAGAGGCTAAAGAAAAAAAGCCTCAAGGTACGAAGAAGAAAAAATAGTGTAAAAAAAGAATCAAGGTGAGTTATGGCAACACAGAAAAACGGACTTTTAAGCATTCGTGATCACAAAATTGATATTCCGAAGGAAGCCCGAATTTTAGCAGAAAGAATGCTAAAAGATCTGGAAAATTCTAAGCGTCCTTATTTGGAAGCGGTTAAAACTTCTCTTGATAATTCTTTTTACAATGCAAAGGTGGGTTATCTCACTCCTGGAGATAAAGTCGTTCGCACTGAACTAAACGTTTCTTCGGTGCAAAAGCTAGCTCGCGTGGTTTTCATTCTCGAAATTTTATTAAGAAATTTAGAAACTTCCCAGATCAATACGAAAAGGGAAATTTATTATATCTGCAAAGGTCTTATCAAAAAAGGACCGAAATACCGTCCGCTCGATTTCGAAGATCAGGATGAATCAGATTCAATCATCGATTTCGTTTGTGACATGCTTCGCGTTTACCGAGAAGAATTAAACTGTTTTGCCAACGATAAAGGCGGACAGACTTATTCTCAAAATCTAATCGTGACTGAAACGATGGCTGATGGAACTAAAGCGACAGTTGATTTATCAACTCTTGGAACAGCGCCATTCATGCCAAAGAATAAACCTCAGGCTTTAAAACTTAAATCAAAGAAGAAAGTCGATTTCGCTTTGATCGTTGAATCAGAAGGTACCGCAAATACCTTGGTGGGCATGGGTTTTACGAAGCGAAATAATTGTATTTTAATGGGCGCCGGGGGCGTTCCTTCGAATGCAGTTCGCGGTTGGTGTAAATTAATTCAAGATGAGTTAGCGATTCCCATGTATTTCTTCGGAGATCTGGACGCCTACACCATGCAAAATATCTTTCGAACATTAAAAGCGGGATCTGCAGCATCTTTGATTCGAAATGCCGATTTTTCTGCACCTGATGTCAGATTTTTAGGCGTGTTACCAGAAGATATCAAACGTTACGATTTGCCATTTTATACAGTTAAAGAATCTGATCCAGCTGAAGCCCGCGCTTTAAAAAAAGCAAAAGACGCTTTAGAAAACGATCCATTCTTCTTAGATAAAAAGAACAAAGGTGTCGCTGATATTTGTCGTTGGTTGCTCAAAGAAAAAGTTCGTTGCGAGCAACAAAGCTATTTCTCGGTCGATCCAAACGACCCAATCAAGACCGAAAAAATCATCCTAGAAAAAATCAAACGCGGAAGTTACATCTAAATTAAGGTGAAAAGGTGACAGTCCACTTTTCTTGTCGACGGCGCGTCAGGCGTCTTGGTCTGCTATACATTAGTTACGGCTCATACATGCACTTCATTCCTAGACTTGACCAGGTCTCTTCTATTTTACACCCTTGAGCTTCGGGGGAAATTATGAAGTTATTTTGTATTGGTTTATTCGCGGCGATTTTTAATTTTCAAGTAGGTTTTGCAGCCGAGCATAGTTATCAGGTCAAAGATCGAAAAGCAGATATTTTATTTGTTATCGACAATTCAGGCTCGATGACTGGAAATCAAATTGCAATGCTGAACATAGTTGAAAAGTTCTCTAACCAATTACAAAAATTAGAAATCGATTTTCATATTGGAGTTACAACTACAGACGCCTGGTTAGCTCAGTATAATGGAAAAGATTCTTTCCGAAAATTACGGGATGGGTCTGGTTCTCAGGCAAGTGGCATTTTTGTTGTGAAGTCTTCGACTCCGAATATCTCAGAAATTTTGCGAATCAATTTGAATCAAGGCATAGCAGGGAGTGGAGACGAAAGAGCTTTCTCAAGCTTTCAAGAGGTATTGAGTTTTTCAGGCAATTCAGACTTTCGCAGAGCCGATGCATTCCTTTCCATTATCGTTCTTTCCGACGAGGATGATTTTTCTTCAAACACTCTAACTTATGTTCCAGGGCAATTTCCGCCAGAGGCAGTTAACGATCCGCTTGAACTCGACTCTTCCCATCCACTTCTTCGCCTCTATAATCATCCAGGTCTGATAACCCCTGCTAAGTTCAGCCAATATCTAGAGGAATTAGTGGGTTCAAAAAACTATTCTTTTAGCTCGATTGTTATTAAAGATTTAGCCTGTAAAACCCAGCAATCTGAAAACATGCCAGGGTTAAGACTCGGTCGTCGCTATTTAGAGTTATCAAGTTTAACAAACGGCTTTGTTGGTTCGATCTGTGAGCTTGAATCTGCCATATCAGACTACGCAAATTATTTAAGCTTAGTTACAACAGTGCCCACTGAATTTTATGAAATTAAGCTCGACCGAAAGCCGATCATTGAAACGATCGTGGTAAAAATAAATGGTCGCCTCATAAAGCCTGATTCGGAGAACGGTTGGACTTTTGACTCTCAAACTTTGAGTTTGAAAATCTGGGGTGATGCTATTCCTAAAAAGGGTGATATCGTTTCCGTTACTTACGATTTTGATGTTAAGAAAATTTTAAAGATTAGAACTCAAGTTTTCGGGGGCAAGGTTGACCTTGTCCCAGTACTTTCTCCATAAGCTGCCTTCAGGCATTTTTTCATCCAATAATTTTTGAGCGTCCTTTGTTTTCATCGAATAGGCATCGGCCCACAGATCTTCGAAAATAGTTTGAGTCGCGCCCACGGCAAGGGATGGAAAACTTGAATCTTCAAATTCACCGAAGGCGACAACTAAAAAAGGGTCCCAAAGTTTTTTCATACTTTTATTGAAAAGAGATTCGAGCATTTTACCTTGAAGCTCAGCCGCTTCTTTTATTTGCTTTGTACTGAGCGGAGAATCCATCTGCAAAGCCTCTAGAATCTGTTTTGATTCTCGGGGTAGGGTCGTTGGATTTTTTAAACTCAGGCAAAGGCAGGCCGTAAAAAGATCTCTTGAAAAATAAGTGGCGCGGTTTCGAAACCATTTCGTGTAAACGACTTGGCGAGTGGTCGACATTTGAGTTTTGAGGTGCCACAGATCCGCGACCTTGGTGTCTCCGTCGTCATCCCACTCCCAACGCATTTTGGTCTTGGGGTGAAGCTCATACCACAGAGAATGGGGGTCTTTGCGGTTATTAATCGGGAAAACCAGGATGATCCCGTCTCGGTTGATGGCCTGAATTGCTTTTTTCTGTTTCAGAGAAGACATGGAGAGAATCTAGCACTTTGAGAGGAGAAAAGTAACCTAGAGCTGATTTCCACAGGGCAGTTTGAGGCCTTTCGAGAGTCTTTTGCTCTAGACCTAGCGCGCCCGGCTAGGGGCTAGTTCTTTAACGCTTCGTTACGACTAGCCGTCCGCGCAAATTGTACCTGTCACCTTTTTGGGGTAGGATTCTGTGTCACTTGTCGAAAGGAAATTCTCTTGGCTTCTAAGATTGAAACTACCCCCGAGCTTGTTCAAAAAACTTATAAAACGACTGCAGAAAAATTAACGGTGATCAGAAAAAGATTAAATCATCCGCTGACTCTGGCAGAAAAAATTCTCTACGGACATTTAGATGATCCGCAAAATCAAGAATTAGAGCGCGGAAAATCATTTCTTCTTTTAAGACCAGATCGCGTAGCGATGCAGGATGCGACAGCGCAAATGGCTTTGTTGCAATTTATGCTGGCGGGAAAAGATGATGCAGCTGTTCCTTCAACGGTTCACTGTGATCACTTGATTCAAGCTTACAAAGGCAAAAGCGTCGACATGACGACCGCGAATAGCATCAATAAAGAAGTTTACGATTTCTTAGCGACAGCTTCTTCACGATATAATATCGGTTTCTGGAAACCAGGCGCTGGAATCATTCACCAAGTGATTTTAGAAAACTACGCATATCCAGGTGGCTTGATGATTGGAACGGATTCTCACACTCCGAATGCAGGCGGCTTAGGCATGTGCGCGATCGGCGTTGGCGGAGCAGACGCTTCAGACGTGATGGCGGGTCTTGCATGGGAATTAAAAAATCCAAAACTAATCGGTGTGAAGTTAACTGGGAAAATGAGCGGTTGGACTTCAGCAAAAGATGTTATTTTAAAACTTTGTGGAATGCTGACTGTAAAAGGTGGCACTGATAAAGTTGTCGAATATTTCGGTGAAGGAACAAATTCTATTTCTTGTACTGGGAAAGCAACGATTGCAAACATGGGCGCTGAATTAGGTGCGACATGTTCTGTATTCCCTTACGATCAACGTATGGCGGCTTACTTAAAGGCAACTCAGCGTTCAGCTTTAGCTGATATCGCAGATCAGAATAAAGAACTTTTGATGGCCGATGTAGAAGTCGCAAAAGATCCTAAGAAATACTACGATGAATATTATGAACTAGATCTTTCAACTTTGGAACCTCACTTAGTGGGACCTCATACTCCGGATTTAGCTCGACCAATTTCTGCTATTGCGGCTGAAGCAAAAGAAAAAGGCTACACCACTAAGTTGTCTTCGGCACTTATTGGATCCTGCACGAATTCTTCTTACGAAGACATCGGCAGATCAGCGATGATTGCAGAACAAGCAATTACGATTGGTGTGAAGATGCCTCAGCCATTTTTGGTGTCTCCGGGTTCAACACAGATTCAAAATACGATTTCACGTGATGGTCAGATGCAAACTTTCGAAGCGGTTGGTGCAACTGTTCTAGCAAATGCTTGCGGACCTTGCATCGGTCAGTGGAAACGTGACGACATCAAACCTGGCGAGAAAAATACAATCATCACTTCATTCAACCGAAACTTCCGTGGAAGAAATGATTCGAATGCTGAAACTTTAGCCTTCATCGGTTCACCTGAAATGGTGATGGCTTTAGGTTTAGCGGGTCGCTTGGATTTTAATCCGATGACAGATGAATTAGTGGGTCCAAAAGGGAAGTTGAAGTTAAAGGCTCCTGAAGCTCCAGAACTTCCAGCAAAAGGGTTTGTTGCCGACACTGAAGGTTATCAAGCTCCTGCGGGACGCGATGCTAAAGTTGAAGTTAAACCAACTTCTGATCGATTGCAGATCTTAGCTCCATTCGTTAAATGGGACGGTAAAGATTATACCGATCAGTTAGTGCTAGCGAAAGCTAAAGGCAAATGTACGACAGATCATATTTCTCCGGGCGGTCCATGGCTTAAATACCGCGGTCACTTAGATAATATTTCAAACAATATGCTTTTAGGTGCAGACAATGCATTTACGAAAGAAATTGGTAAAGGTAAAAACCAAATTACGGGTGTTGGCGGGCTTGAGTTTACTAAAATCGCCCGCGATTACCAAAAATCCGGCAAGGGTTGGATCATTATCGGTGATGAAAACTACGGTGAAGGTTCTTCTCGTGAGCACGCTGCGATGAGTCCTCGCTTCTTAGGTGGAACTGCTGTAATTGCGAAATCTTTTGCTCGTATCCATGAAACGAATTTGAAGAAGCAGGGGATGCTTGCGCTTCATTTCTCGACTCCGGCTGATTATGATAAAATCAGAGAAGACGACGCAGTTGATTTGGTCGATTTAAAATCACTTTCTCCGGGCAAGCCTGTGAAAATGGTTTTGAAACACAAAGATGGAACGAAAGAAGAGATTTCTTTAAAGCACACTTACAACACTGAACAAATCCGATGGTTTGTTGCGGGAAGTGCGTTGAATTTAATTCGCGGATTATAGACTTATAACAAATTGCTCAAATGACAGAGGCTGGTTGCAGAAATAAAATTTTCACAACCAGCCTCATTTTTTTACTTAAATTCAAAAATCTAAATGATTATCGAACGCCAAGGTCTACACGGAAACGACCACGTGAACCAACAAGTGATTCAGAAGTAGCAACTACACGAATCGATCTAACAAATCGACCATCTAAGCGAGCGGCCATTCTTTGACCTTCTCTTAAAGTGCCTTCTAGTTCACGCAAATCATGAGTCATACCGTTTCTGTATTCAACGATGACAGAGCGAATAACTACGCCATTTCCAGTGCCAACAAGACGAATTCTATCTGCACGCGCGTTTAAACGTGGGCGGAAAGTAAATTCGTTATTAACTACTTTATTAGTTCTTGCTTCACCTGCAGAATACCATTGTAAACGTTCTCTGCGATCGTCACGTCGGTCATCGCGATCATCACGGTGGTCGTGTTCATTGATGCTAAAATCCGTATTGGCTTGGTCAAAATTCCCCGCCCATTGAGATGATGCCACCTGTGTCATTCCAGTTAATGCTAGTATAATCACTGCTTTGAAAAATTTGTTCATGTTAATTGCCTCCTATTAGAGGAGTTAATAAGCGAACTTCATGCCAGCATTTTTGAGCTTATATAATATTAACGAAATTCAGTTGAGTTTGTTTAAACACAAAACGCTATTTCAGCTTAAAGTAAACTTTCGTTCTGAAACCATTTTCAATTTTCTCGTAGGTTTCCATAATCGGTGCTTTCTCATCGAGCATAATATTTCGCTGATAAGATTCTTGTCTTAAAACTTTGTAAACTTTAAACGCGGTTAACCAAGGAGCGCCCTCAAAGGTGCCAACCATCGCACTTTGCGCGGGAACTGTTTCCGCAATGAGACCAGCAGAAGTTGGTAAAGGATCCGTCGCGATTAAAATACAACCAATGTCTGCTCTTGTTCGTTCAGTATCGATTTCATTTGGATTGTCGTAATAACGACCGAATGTTCGATCGCAGACAATTTGATCTTGTGCGAGCAACTTTTCAACTTCTGTGAAAACCGCACCTGCATTCTGATAGGGTCCCTGATATTTTTTAAATATAAGTTTCAGCTCGGGTACTTGAGTTTGTTCGACAGTTACGGGTTTTAATAAACCAATGTTCCAAATAACGTAAAAAATGATGACGCCAATAATTCCTAAGCCGACGAAAAGCGCGTGATAAGATTTCATGCTTTAATCCATTTAATCGAGCAACCCATAGATGAAACCTGATCCTTTGTGAACTTGTTATCGTTTTTTAATTCAAGCGCAGCCATATAAAGTTCACGTTTTGTAACTTTCTGAGGTTCTTTCCAAGAATCATCTAGTCGCCCGCGATAAGCTAATTTCAAATCTCGATCAAACACAAAGAAATCCGGAGTGCAAACAGCGCCGAAGCTTTTTGCAACGTCTTGTGATTTGTCATGTAGATATGTGAATGAATAATTCTTTTCCAAGTATCGCTTTTTTAAATTCTCATACGAATCTTCTGGATAACTGACTTCATCATTTGAACAAATGCCGACTACATTGATATTTTCTTTTTTCAAATCCAGGCCTAGTTGAATAAGTCGATCTTCGATTGCTTTAACATAAGGGCAGTGATTGCAAATAAACATCACGACTAATGGCATACCATTTGTAAAATCATTTAGCTGGTAAGATTTCCCATCGAGTCCCAGAAGTTTAAAGTCTGGACACTTCATTCCTAATTCATTCAGAGGCGTATGCATTAAAGCCATGGGGTTACTCCAGTTTTATAAATCCCACCAGTGGATTACTTTTGTTGGTGTCCTGAGGCTTCCCTCGGGTTCGATCTCTGTATACTTTTCTTCTAACTTAGGAAATTTATTAAGAGCTTCTAAAAGTCTTTCGCAATCAAATGTGCTTAAAAGATTTGATAACTGGTCACAGGCGATTTGTAATTCTTTATATAATTCATTTAAGAAAAATTCCCAGTTTGAAATCAAAAGTTCTTCATCAATTTGGGATTTTAATGAGGTCGCAATATCAAGTGCAGGAGCATTAAAGACATTCATTCCCAAGCCTACTAACAAGCGGATATGCGGACCTTGTTCGATTGCTTCTAACAAAAGACCAGCCACTTTTTTATCGCCCAAATAAAGATCATTTGGAGCTTTTAAAGAAAAATTTCCGTCGGGCCAGGCTTTCGAAGCCGCAGTATAAAGAGCAACGCCTGCGCGAGCGCTCGTTACAGGCTGCGGAGGCCTAGTTAATCGAAAAGACCAAGTAGATAACAAGTTCGTTCCGGGTTCGCCGTTAATCCAAGTGTGAGTTCCTCTGCCCCGACCAGAAGTTTGAGAATCAGTTAAAACTAGATGAAGAGGTTTATGATTTTCTAGAGGATCATTCATCAAAGTTTTTGCATACGTTGAAGTACTATCAAGGGCAGTAAAGTACTCGACTGGTAATTGATGTTTCTGACACCAGCTTTGAGTCATAAGGCCAATACTCGGCATAAATTACTCCCAATCGATAAGTAAAGAAACGTCAGCTACAGGCGCAGAGTGAGTCAATGCACCAACGCTAATATAATCAAGTCCTAAGAACGCAACAGAACGAACTCTATCTAAACTCATGTTGCCGCTTGCTTCTGTTTCAATAAATTCTGGAATGATTTGCATGCAAGCTTTAAGTTTGTCGTTATCCATATTATCTAATAACAATCGATCTACTTTTAATTCAATTGCGTGTTTCACATCTTCAATCGTCCGACATTCGACTTCGATCGGAAGTTTCGTGTTCGAGCGAACTCTGACTACAGCGTCTTTAAGTCCGCCCATAACAGCAATGTGATTATCTTTAATTAAAATTGCGGAACTGAGATTCATTCGGTGGTTGAAACCGCCGCCGTGAACGACTGCGCGTTTTTCTAAATCTCTTAAGCCCGGAGTGGTTTTTCGAGTATCTAAAATTTTTGTGGAAGTACCTTCAACTTGCTGAACAAACTTGTGAGTGTAGGTCGCAATTCCAGAAAGATGGCCTAAGAAATTAAGTGCGACTCTTTCAGCTTTTAAAATCTGCATCAAGTCGCCTTCGAGTGTACAAATATTTTGGCCACGCAAAACTTTTTGACCTTCTTCGAAAAGCCATTTGATTTTCACCGCAGGTTCTAAAATTTGAACTGTTTGTTCAAAAGGACCGTTACCTGAAATAACAAGATCTTGTTTCGCCTTTAGAGCTGCGCGACCAATTCTTGGTTTAAGAGCCAAGCAATCAGTTGTCAGATCACCTTGAGGCATGTCTTCTTGAAGGGCCGTTTGAATTAATTGAAGTAAAGTCATGGACCTTGAATAGTCTTTTCGGTTTCTTGAAGCAAGCGATTGATTTCATCTCTGATGAGGCGTTCCGCAATTTCAGGCATATGTTGCGACAACCACTTCTGAATTTCTTCTCGAACTAAATCTTCAGAAATTTGTGGAACTGCACGAGTTTGACTATTCCCTGGAGCTGCAGCCTGTTGGTTAGCTTGCGGCCGACTTGGGCTAGGAGCCTGACTCAAAGGAAATTCTGTAAAATCATCTTCTTTAGTTTTCGGTGCTTTTGTATTTTGAGTCTGCAATGGAAATGTCGGAGCCGCGCTCGGAGCTTGAGGCGAATTTTTTGGACTTATTGGTTGCTGAACCCATTCGTCATCGCCTTCGTTCGTGTCGTCGATCATCAAAGCTTCATCAGGTGCTGAAGTTTTGTGCTGAACTGGCGGGGACTGTGGTTTTAAAGATAACGGATCCGGAGTTATGCTTGCTTTCGGCGGAATAAAATTAATCTCACTCACTGGACTAACCGGAGCAGAACGTTTTGGTTCTTCGAAAGGCGGCAGTGGAGGAAACTGTAAAAATGGACTTGCTGGATTATTTTGAGTACGAGGCACAAGTTCCTGAACGATGTATCTGAGTGCTGCGGCATCAAAAGGTTTTTCAAGTCTTCTATCAGTTCCGCACAATCGGGCTTTTTGCTCGTCGATTTCCATAAAACCAGACCACATCAAAACGACAGGAATATCGGCAGTTTCAGGATCATTTTTGAGATCGTGGCAGACTTCGTAGCCACTTCTTTTTGCTAAAAGTACATCAGCCAAGACAACATCAGGACGATAAGTTTTAGCGACAGATAATACATCAAGCCCAACGGTGACGGATTTAACCTCAACGTTGAAGTCTTGAAGACTCAACTGAATCACTTTTTTAATTGTAGAGCTCTCATCCGCCAATAAGACGCGTAACGCCATGAGATCAGTTAAGTGGTATTTTTCGGGCCAGTCAACTGTATAATCGAAGATGTAGTTAGAGGAGTTTATGAACCGCATCGACATTTACACAGGCAAAGTCTACTTAGGTGCTTTTTTTGGAGCTCTCTTAGTTTTTGCGACATTATTTTTAGCTGTCGATGCGCTCAGCACGCTTGTGAAATTTTCGGGTGTGTCTCTGACTTCAGTCATTTCTTATTACCTTTTTTATCTTCCAGAAGTTTTATCTAAAATGATTCCGATGGCTTGCGTGATGGCGCTTGTTGTAACTATGTCATCGCTGAATCGAACAAGTGAAATGATCGCACTTTTTGCTTCTGGTATGAGTTTATTAAGAATCGCGCTTCCGTCGTTTGTTTGCATATTTGTAATCAGCGTTGGAAGTTTTTTAATCGGTGATCAAGTTTTGCCTCAGCTGATTAAAAGAAAGAATTTTGTTTATTATAACGAAATCGAAAAAAATCCGACAAAGTTCCAGTTCGTGCGAACGGACCGAATTTGGTACCGATCAAAAGACGCAATTTTTAATATTAAAACTCTTTCGCCGGACGGGCTAAGGGCTCAGGGTTTGACGATGTATTTTTTCAGCCCCGAGTGGCAACTTTTGCAAATGATGACTGCGCAAGATGTGGCGATATCTGGAACACAGTGGGAATTAAAAAAGGGGAGTGTGACACTTTTTGATTCTGCTTCAAGCTTTCCTCTTGCAAGTGATTTTCAAG
This sequence comes from Bdellovibrionales bacterium, assembly GCA_031428555.1. Classification (GTDB taxonomy): domain Bacteria; phylum Bdellovibrionota; class Bdellovibrionia; order Bdellovibrionales; family Bdellovibrionaceae. Next base: position 12,865 of record JANPPO010000456.1, read on the forward strand.
AGAAAAAGATTTCCATGCAGGAAGAATCAAAAGATTTGCAAAGCACAGGACAAACTTCAGATATGCTTTCTCAACGAGAACTCTCAAGATTTATCGGAAAAAATAAAGAAGCTGGGCTTGATACCACTCGCTACCAAATGGATTATCATGCAAAATTTAGTTTCGCTTGGGCCGGTTTAGTCATGGCTTTATTAGGACTTCCGTTTACCGCTCAGCGGGCACGATCGGGCGGAGCAATGCTTGCCATGGGAATGTGTTTAGGAGTCATATTTTTATTCTGGATTTTATATAGCTCGGGACAAGCCCTTGGAACCCATGGGGTTTTACCTCCGGTTATAGCGGCGTGGACCCCCCATGTCTTGATGATCGCAGGCTCGTTTTGGACGTTGAGAAGAATGAGGCTTTGAGGTATACTAGACTTCGCGAGGTATTGTCATGGCGCGTCTTAAAATTCTCACTTATCCGGATCCACGATTAAAGGAAGTTTCACTTCCAATTGAAAACTTTGGTGCGGAAATGGAACTTCTTGCAAACGATATGCTTGAAACCATGTACGACGCTCACGGCATTGGCTTAGCGGCCCCTCAAGTCGGAGAATTAAAAAGATTTTTGGTTTTGGATACTCGTCCTAAAGATGAAAAAGGCCGTAGATACCAGTACGAAGAAATGACCGAGCTCGAACAAAAAGTTGAGCAACCATTATTCATCGCGAACCCTAGAATTGTAAAAGGCGAAGGCAAGCAGACTTTTGATGAAGGCTGTCTGTCAGTTCCCGGTTTTTACGAAACTGTCGAACGCTTCAATTACATCGAACTGGAATATGAAGACGTGAGCGGAAAAACGCACACGATAAAAACTGATGGTTTACTAGCAGTTTGTCTTCAACACGAGATGGATCACTTAGACGGGAAACTTTTTATCGACCGAATCAGTTTTGTTAAATCGAACAAAATTAAAGGCCAGATTAAAAAGCACGGCTATCCCACAAAAGAAGAACTTCTAAAAGAAAAATCAGACCGAGAGAAAATTGAAGCGTGAGCGAAGTCAGAGTCTGCTTTCTCGGCACGCCTGAATTTGCTGCAACTTCAATGCAACGCCTTTTATCCGACGAACACTACAAAATTGTAGGTGTCGTTACTCAGCCAGATCGCCCTGCGGGACGAAAGCTTCAGCTGACTCCAAGTCCAGTTAAAAAATTAGCGTTGGAAAATGATCTTCCGGTTCTAACTCCGGAAAATTTACGCAAACAACCTGATGTCTTAGAAATTATTAAATCCTGGAAAGCCGAAGTCGCAGTCGTTGTGGCGTTTGGACAAATCTTAGATCAAGAATTTTTAAATCTCTTTCGCTACGGTTGCGTGAATGTTCACTCGTCATTATTACCTCGCTGGCGCGGCGCCGCTCCGATTCAAAGAGCTATCGAAGCAGGGGACGCGACGACTGGTGTGTGTTTGCAAAAAGTTGTTTTAAAATTAGATGCAGGTGATGTGATTGGAAAAAGAATCGTTGAGCTCGATGACGAAATAAATTCGCTCGAGCTTCACGATAAGTTAGCTGTTTTAGGCGGCGATTTACTTTACGTCGATTTGATGGATTTCATTCGTGGAAACCTTGCCGGAGTTCCACAAGACGAAACGCAAGTTACCTACGCTAAAAAAATTGATAAAGCAGAAAGTGAACTACACTTCAATCTTCCTGCTCGAACTTTACATAATAAGATCCGCGCCTTTGCTTGGGGACCGGGAACTTACACAAGTTTCGAAGGGAAAAGACTCAAAATTCACAAAACCCGCATCGTTGATGAATCGTCCAAAGGATCACCGGGTAAAGTTTTAGAAATTAATAAAGACTCATTATTAGTTCAAACAGGTGCCGGAATTTTAGAAATTCTCGAAGTCCAACCTGAAAGCAAAGCAAAGATGAGCGCAAAAGATTTCATCACCGGACACAAAGTCGAAAAGGGAGCACAACTTGGGTAAGAAATTAATCGCTCCATCCATTTTATCTGCGGATTTTGCAAATCTCGAAAGAGAAATTAAAGCGATCACTGCAGCCGGTGCCGACTGGGTCCATGTGGACGTCATGGACGGACACTTCGTACCAAACCTCACAATCGGAATTCCCGTTGTCGCCTCATTAAAAAAAGTTTCGTCGTTACCACTCGACGTGCACTTAATGATCGAGCAGCCAGAAAAATATATCGAAGAATTTGTAAAAGCGGGCAGCGATTATCTCACGATTCACGTTGAAGCAACGAAGGACGTTAAAGGCTGTTTGTTGAAGATAAAAGAACTAGGAGCAAAAGCAGGAATTACTTTACGTCCCGGGACGCAAATTTCAGAAATTGAACCCTACCTCAAACTTTGTGATTTGGTTCTCGTTATGACTGTCGAACCTGGTTTTGGCGGCCAAAGTTTTATGGAAGACCAAGTAAAAAAAATTGATTGGTTAGCTGAATTTAGAAAAGCTCAAGGGTATCAATACTTGATTGAAGTGGACGGCGGAGTTTCTGATAAAACCCTAAGCTTCTTAAAAAATGCCGACGTGCTAGTTGCCGGCAATTACGTATTCAAAAATAACTACAAGACAGCAATCGACACCCTAAAAAGGTGACAGTCCACTTTTCTCTTTTCTACTTACCTAGTTCAGCCAAAACGTCCCAGCCGAATTTTTCGATTTTGGCGTCGCCGAAGCCGTAGATATTTTTTAATTCTTCTAGACTGCCTGGATTTTTCACACACAAATCTCGCAAAGATTTATCGCTGAAAATGACGAAGGCTGGGAGATCCAACTCGTTTGCTTTTTTGAGGCGCCAGTCTTTGAGTGATTGGAATCTTTCCTGTTGGTCATGATCCAAAATAACTTCCGCTGCAGCAGAGTCCGAAGACTTTCTTCGTTTCACTTTTGGTGCGGCTTTCGCAAAAATCGTTTTCTTCGGTTTCTGAATTTTTCTTTTCGACGAAGGCGCACACGAATCACAGTGACCACAAGACGTGATTCGCTGAGCGTCCTTGTAATACGCTAAGATTTC
>JANPPO010000457.1:0-14749 GCA_031428555.1 Bdellovibrionales bacterium
AAAGGAATGTGCTAGATCCGCCGTTTGACCTGAAAAACTAGCCGCAAGTCTCGTTAATAACTAGCCCGGACTGACGAAAAGTAGAGGGTCAGCGGTTGAGTAAAACGAAAGTCTTAAGATGAAGACCTAGGCAGACCAAGACCAAAGACAACGGATAAAAAAGCACAAACAAACGTATAAACGGAGGATAGAGTTATGGGAATGAGAGTATCAACAAATGTGGCGGCACTTAATGCTCAAAGAAATTTGATCGGCAGCCAACGTGTAATTCAAAATAGTATGGCGCAATTAGCGTCTGGTAGCAGAATTAATAAAGCTGCTGACGATGCTGCAGGATTAGCGATCTCTGAGAGTTTAAAGTCTCAGTTAAGATCAGGTATGCAAGCTGCAAGAAATGCTAACGATGGTATTTCAATGATTCAAACTGCTGAAGGTGGTTTAAATGAAATATCAAATATAGCGACTCGCTTACGTGAACTAGCTATCCAAGCTTCTTCTGACACTGTAGGTGATAAAGAGCGCGGCTTCTTGAATAAAGAAGTTGAGCAATTGAAAAATGAAGTTGATCGTATTGCCAATGTAACAACTTGGGGTACAACAAAACTATTAAATGGTGAGTCTCCTTCTTTTGACTTTCAAGTAGGTCTTTATGGAGCAGCTGAAGATAACCGAATCTCTTGGGATCCTTCTGAAAACAACGCGACACTAGGCGGTTTAGATCTTGGTGGTCTTGATTTCACTTCTAAAGAAGGTGCTCAAGATGCATTAAGTCTTATTGACGATGCGCAAAGTAATGTTAACGGTATGAGATCTAACTTAGGTGCTCTTCAAAACCGTATGAATTCGACAGTCGACAATTTGCATAACCAGTATGAAAACTTAAGTGCTGCAAATTCTCGAATCCGTGACACAGACGTTGCTCAAGCTTCTTCTGAGATGACACGAAATAACATTCTTCTTCAATCTGGTGTTGCGACATTAGCTCAAGCTAATACTGTCAACACGATGGCTTTGAAGTTGATTGGTTAATTAATAATAAAATTTAAGTAAAACGAATTGTCCCGCAACTATCCTATCCGTGAGGGCTCAGATCAGTGCAGATCTGGGTCCTCAAACTACGATAGGCATGAATGGGTTCAGGTTTTGAACTACAACGTTTTATTGAATTTGTTCGTAAGGTGCAGAGAAAGTACGACTTAGTCTTCGTGTATCCACCTTTTCCCAAAGCCAGACGATGAAGACCATGATGTAAAGTGCACTGACAAGTTTTATCGCTCGGGTTCTATCCAGGGAAAAACTTTCAGTTAGGCCGACAATCAGCAGCAGAGCCGAAAATGCCAGCCCTAAAAGAGTCAAGGGTGGTAACAAACTTGTTAAGCTATGTAAGATCAAAAATGGCACATTAGATAAAACGACCATTTTGAGTAAGTTTAGAAAATCCACAGATCTTTTTTCAAAGACCTGAAAATAATAATAGAAAAATCCAGCCAAAATATGAGTTAGTAAAAATGTAATAAGCGGCATGAACAAGAGACCGAATGCTATATTGTATATATTGGGTGGGATAAGTCCGTTAAGAGTACCTGCAGTTATTGATAAGATAACATTAATCAGAACCGTTTTTTTCCATGACCAAGAAGGGAGCCTTGAAATATTCTGGATAGGATTTTTCAAGAATTCCAAAATAAAAAGAAAATCAATTTTCAAATGATGAATTAAAGACGCTTCGTGTACATCCCGTGTATCAGCCATGGCCTAAGGATGTCTTGAATGGGAATTGATGACAACTAAAAAGGTTAAAGAACGGAGCTTAACAAAACAACGGCTTCGACTCCACTTTTAAGAATTCCACCTGAAATCGGTGAATAAGCATTAACGTCTACGCCCCATGATAGTTGTTGGGAAAAAGACCCTCGTATGCCAGCTGATAAATTTAAGCTAAAATCAACGCCATTTTTGCTTTTTAAATCATCCTTTGCGTTAATCCAGTGGAGGGAAGTAGCAACTCCCGCAACATATTGTAGGTGAGCATTTAAGTCATTTTGGTTTTTGATTGCAGTCGTTAGAATTCGCGATTCAGCTGACTTACTTCCACTTGAGCTTTTTGCGTAGTTTTTAAATCCACCTTCAAGTTGCCAAGCAGAATCTGATAATTGGCCATTCGCGCGAATGTCAATGCCGCTCATATTGAAGGCACTTCCACCACTCTCAAGGTTGTAATCCATTGCTGAAAATGAATAACCAAAGATAGCTTGAATTCGGTCGAAACCAAGTGCTTGCGTTGACGGGGCATCAACTTCTTTTTTCTTTATTGCCAACTCCTGCGCAAGATCTTCATAGGTCATCTCGTATGAACTACTTTGAGAGTTGTACGGGCTTGAAGATTGGGACTGAGCCTGGGCTAGAGTCCAGCTGCAAAATGCTAAAAGGATAAATAAATTTCTCATAGTTTGATTATAGAAGATAAAGACTCAAAAACCCAAGTCTGGATCTTGGAGTCTGGACCGGAGTATGCCAAAATAAGATAAGTGAAAAAAGATTGTTACTGCGCCTTTTGTAAAACTCCTCGAACAGTTTATGCCGAGAAGTCCGTTCGCTCTCGCCATATGTTATGGAGCTTTTTGCTATCCAGTGCTTTGAGTTTTTTAATTTGGAGAACTTGGAATCCCAAGAGCCTACTTTTTTTCGTAGTTGCAGTCATGATTGCGGAAGCTTTTATTAAAATTAGATGGCGAGTTCACATGGTTTGCAAAAGCTGTGGATTTGATCCCGTCATTTATGTGAAGAATCCACAGAAAGCTGCTCAGCTGGTAACTGAATATATGGATCGTCGGTCACAGGATCCAACAGCCTTACTACGTCGCCCGCTTAATCTGCCCAAACGAGCTCGCCCAGCTGAAGAAAAGGCACAAAGCAAAAACGTTTCGCTTAAAATTTAGTGCTTCTTTAAATGTCATTAAGCCCCGCGGCTTTCTGAATTCGTTTATTCTTTATTTTTTCGAATTTCATTGCTGAATCCCATCGCGCAAGGGTATTTTGTAGGCATGAAATCAATTGTCATTGTTCCAACTTATAATGAAAAAGAAAATATTGCTGAAATTGTTCCCGCCATTTTCAAACAAGAAAAAGATGTTAGCATTCTAGTCGTTGATGACAATTCCCCGGATGGAACTGCGCAAGTTGTTCGGGATATGCAAAAGATTTATCCGCACCTTCACTTATTATCTCGAGCAGGCAAAGAAGGCTTAGGCCGTGCCTATATCGCTGGTTTTCAGTGGGCACTTGAAAATAATTTCGAATTCATCGTCGAGATGGATGCAGATTTTTCTCATCGACCTCAGGATTTGTCGAAGTTGTTAGTTGCTGGGATTGAGAATGACTTTGTCATAGGTTCTCGTTACGTGGGTGGCGGTTCGACAGTTAATTGGACACTTTTAAGAAAAATGGTTTCTCGTGGTGGAAGTCTTTACTCTCGAATGATTTTAGGACATCCAATTCGTGATTGGACAGGCGGCTTTAATGGTTGGAAAGCAAAAGTTTTAAAAGGGATTGATCTTCCTACGGTTAGATCAAATGGTTATAGTTTTCAAATCGAATTGAAATACAAAGCTTGTCAAAAAGGTTTCAAATATAAAGAAGTGCCTATCGTTTTTGCTGATCGTCTAGTAGGTCTTAGTAAAATGAATAGTAAAATCGTTCTCGAGGCATTCTATCGTGTTTGGCAAATTCGTTCTTAGTTTTTTACTCTTTTTCTCTTTAAGTTCTTTTGGTGCTCAAATGGGTACTGTTGTCGTTGAAGAAGCCTTCATTTACCTATCACCGGACTTTGATGCGACTGTTATTGCGACGGCAAAGCGTGGTGAAACTTTTCCCATGAGCTCAAAAACCCAAGGGCCGTTTTACAAAGTAAAACTAAAAGATCAGCGTTTGGGCTGGATCTCTTCGGTTGATATTAAATCAGGCAAAGTAAATACGCCTGCTGGTGTCAAAAAAGAAAAGGTAGAAAAAAATAAACCTTTAGAATCTCACACAGCAGAAAAAAAAGCGAATAACATTTTTGCAATTCTTCGCTATCAAGGATTCTTTGCTCAGTTCGTAGACTGGAAAGAAAAAACACTCGGGAAAACTAGAAAAGATAATCTTCTTTTTTATGGATGGAATTGGACCGGCTTCGATACTTTAGTGGAAGGCCCATTTTATATAGATTCAAGAATTATGGCGACATTTCAAGCGCCTGATTATTATAAAAAAGTGACTTCAATTGAAGCAAAAGGGTGGATTCTAAAAGCTCAAGTTTCTTTTGTCTCTGCTAATCCGCTTGGAGATAACTTTCTTTTTCATTATGGATTTGGTGCTTCCTCTACTTTCTCCCATTTCGAAACGGGTATTCTAGAAGCGGGAACGAAGAAAAGTTATTCGATGGATGATGTGGGAATAGGAGTCGTCATTCCGATCGGATTCAGTTACCGAGTGGGCTCTTTTTCGACCCAGATCTTTTATCAGTATTATGTCGAAAAAACTCCCCATTCTGGTTACTCCCTAGGATTGAACTGGGCGTTCTAAGTCCTAACGCAAACGCTATTTTTAACACCCTCAAAGACTTCATTTTTGACACGTTGTTACGCATAATGTACCTGTCACCTTATGATTGAATTATTGCCTGTCGAAGTCCGTGATCAAATTGCAGCCGGGGAGGTCGTTGAACGACCTGCACATATGGTTAAAGAGCTAATCGAAAACAGCCTCGATGCGGGTGCAACTGTCGTAACAGTTAAAGTTAAAGGTGGCGGACGATTTGTTGAGATTCAAGACAATGGTCACGGTATTGATTCTGCGCAATTAGATTTGGCTCTTGATCGATTTGCGACAAGTAAAATTAGAACTTCTGATGATTTATGGAAATTAAAAACTTACGGTTTTCGCGGTGAAGCTTTGGCAAGTTTGGCGGCGGTTAGTAAGCTGACGCTTATTTCAAAGACTGCTAAGCAAAAACAAGCTAGCCAAATCATTTCAACATTTGGAAGAAAATCATCCGTTGAAAATGTCAGCGGTGAATTGGGAACTCGGATTGTCGTAGAAGATCTATTTGATAATGTTCCTGCGCGACTGAAATTTTTGAAATCAGAATCTGCTGAACATCAAGCTATCAAAGCTGTTGTAAAAGCCATGTCGCTGACGCGGCCATTGGTTGAATTCAGATATTTTGAAAGTGATAAGTTAGTTCTGATGTATTCTTCTGTCCAAACTCAAGAACAACGCACGCAACAGGTATTAGAAATTTCTCCGCTCTTCACGGCAAAAGAAAAAACCGCTGATGGCTGGAGCGTTGAAATCCAGTTTACTGGCCCTGATCAAGTCGCGAAAACTTCGAAGAACATTTGGATCTTCGTTCAAGACCGTCACGTTCAGGACCGCGCACTTCAGACAGCGCTTGTCGACGCATATCGAAGTTTACTCATGCACGGAGAGTATCCAATTGGTGTTGTGAAATTAAAAGTGCCTGAAGATCAAGTCGACGTGAATATCCATCCCACTAAATCGCAAGTTAAGTTTATAGATGCTTCTCAAGCCTTTCGTTTTGTTCATCACACTTTGCGTGCAGAGCTTGAAAAAGGCCCTTGGTTGCAGAATAAGACTTCCTCAACATCCACGACTGCACCAGCCCCAGTCCAGAGCTTAGGCCAAACGCCTGAGACTTTAAAATTTCATGATCAGGCTTTTGATATAACTTCTTACAAGCAGAAAGACTCTGAGTGGAATCGAACCTCGCGAGTCGAGGAAGTTAAAACGAATTCTTATACAGCTTCAGTAGCTCTACAAGAAACCAAGCCCAATGGTGCCTGGTCAAGATTACAAGTCATCGGACAAGTTGGTCTTACTTACATCGTGACTCAAGATGAAGCTAAAGTTTTGTTAGTCGATCAGCACGCTGCCCACGAGCGCGTCGCTTTTGAGAGACTCATGCGTGCGTGGAACGGAGGAAAAACTGAAGTTCAGGATTTTTTATTTCCGCTTGCTCTAGATTTAACAGCCGCGCAAGTTGAAGCACTTCTCCAATACACTGAAAGCTTTCAAAAACTGGGAGTTCAGGTCGAGCGACTAGGTCCTTCGACTATCGGAATTAAATCTGCGCCAACTTTTGTAAAAGACGGAATCTTTGCTGAAGTATTTGAAAAGATGGCAGATGAAATTCTTGATAAAGGTGGAAGCTTCCAGTTCGAGAAAAAAGTCGGCGACATCTGCGCAACTCTAGCGTGCCACTCTGTTGTTCGGGCAGGGCAGGCATTGAGCATTGTTGAAATGAAATCTCTGCTTGAGCAGATGGATGAATTTCCAATGTCTAGCTTTTGTCCTCATGGTCGACCTGTTAGCATCGAGTGGAGTTTCGAAAAGTTAGAAAAAGATTTCGGACGAAGAGTTTAATCCATGAGAAACTTTATTTTTGTCGTTGGCCCCACTGCTTCTGGTAAATCAGACTGGGCGCTGAATGAAGCTGAAAAAAATAAGGGTGTTATTTTTAATTGTGATTCAGTTCAACTTTATCAAGAAGTAAATATCGGTGCCGCAAAACCAACTCTTGAAGAGCAAGCAAGAGTTCCCCATTACCTTATCGATTTAATTCGGCCACCAGATGACATAACTTCAGCCGGATACCGAAAACTTTTCTTAAACCAGCTTGAAGGAATTCCTGAAACAACTTCAATTTATGTCGTTGGTGGAACAGGGTTTTATTTTTTAGCTTTGGAAAAAGGTTTGTTCGAGATTGATGAAGCGGAGCCTCAGCTCAAATATGAGATTGAAACTCAAAGTCACGAGCCAGGAGGCATTGCAGAACTCTTAGCTGAAGTAACGAAAGCTGATCCGAAGTACTCTCAGAAGCTTCATCTTAATGATCATTATAGAATCATTCGCGCAGTCGAAATTTTACGAAGTAATCCTGGGAAGACGATTACTCAAATGCTTGAAGACAAAAAAGAAACAGTTGGTCTTGAAGGGCAAATAAAGAAAGTCGGATTCAAATGGGAAGCATCTGCCTTAGAAAAGCGCATCAGAATTCGAACGCGCAATATGTTAGATAATGGTTTAATTGATGAAACGCATGTTCTGCTTAACAAGGGGCTTGAAAATTGGGCACCCTTGAGATCAGTAGGCTATAAAGAAGTGGTTCAATATTTAAAGGGCAAGATTCCCAAAGACGAATTGCTCGAGCAAATCGTGATTTCAACAAGACAGCTCGCAAAGAAACAACGAACTTGGTTCCAGCGAGATCCTGACATTCAGTGGTTCGAAAAGACTTAAAGTTAACTTCTAGCTAACTTGCATTCTCAGTAAAGCCCAGGTAAATTCTGAACATGAAAAGCATGACAGGTTATGGGGCAGCTAGAAGCCATTCTTCCCAAGTACATCTTGAAATTTCCATTCGTTGCGTAAACGGTCGTTTTTTAGAAACTCGTTTTCATTTACCAAAAGAATATTTAAGCTTAGAGCCTGAATTGAAAAAGAGACTCCAAGGTCATATCAAGCGCGGGACAATTGATATTTTTGTGTCGCGAAAAGTTTCGCCTGAATCCTTAGCTATGAACATTAAACTCAATCGGCCATTGGTTCAAAGGTACGTTAAGATTTTAAAAGAGATGGCTACTCAGATGAATGTGCCGCCGCAGTTTCGCCCGGAAACAGTGGCTCACTGGCCAGATGTTATCACTCGTGATTTAGGTACCGATATCGACACTCAAGAAAAAAACTTAATGTTTCGGACTTTTGAAAAATGCTTGAAGGCGTGTGATAGCGAACGAAACCGCGAAGGGTTGTTTCTTAAGAAAGATTTAGATCGCACATTGAAGCTTCTTTTTGTGACGGTGAACCAGGTGCAAAAATTACGCGCTTCTGCAGACGGCGAACTTCAGCAAAAATTTGAACTTCGAATGCGTTCAAGGCTTAAAGGGATCGAGATTGACCCGCAGCGTCTTTCACAAGAAGTGCTGATTCAGCTCGAAAAATCCGACGTGAATGAAGAAATTGTTCGCCTTTTAGAACATATAAAGAATGTTCAAAAGCTTCTTTCTAGTGCTGATGCTGAAGGCAAAAAACTTGATTTTTATATCCAAGAATTGCACAGAGAGATGAATACAATAGGCTCAAAATCTCAGGTTTCCTCTATCACTCAGGCTGTGGTAGAAGGAAAAACAATTATCGAACGACTTAGGGAACAGGTCCAAAATATTGAGTAGCATATTAAGTAACATTCGCGCCCGAATGATCATTTTAGCAGCCCCCAGTGGAGCCGGAAAATCCAGCTTCGTTGAAAGAATTTGCAAAGAAGATCCAAGGCTCGTCGACACAATTACTTATACAACTCGTGAAATTCGTAAGGGCGAAACTCAAGGGCATCCTTATTACTTCGTTTCTAAACAGGAATTCGAAGAAAAGATTGAAGCCAATTTTTTTATCGAATGGGCGAATGTTCACACAAATCTCTATGGCACTCCTCATTACCAAATCGAAGAAGCCTGGAAACAGGAAAAGTGCGTAATCATGGACGTCGATGTTCAGGGTGCTAAGACTTTTAAAGAGAAATTCCCGGATGCGAAGACGATCTTCATTCTACCTCCCAGTATTGACGAGCTGCGTCGCAGAATCACCAAGCGAGACGGTAAGGTACCGCATGATATCGAAGTTCGAATGGCGAATGCGGATCGCGAAATGAAAGAAAGCTCGACCTTCGACGAGCAAATCGTGAATGATAATTTCGAAACGTCCTATGCTATTTTCAAGAAAGTCGTTGATGATTGGCTCAAATAGTCATAAAACCATCCTTTCGGAGGTTTCATGGCTCGAGTCACGGTTGAAGATTGCTTAGAAAAAGTACCAAATCGCTTTGCATTAGTATTAATGGTAGCAAAACGCGTGAAGCAGCTTATGAAGGGCTCTGAAGCGACAGTTGCATTCAAGCAAAATAAGTTCGTCGTAGCCTCTTTACGTGAAGTAGCGGCCGGCAATGTTGGTTACGAAGACAACATGGACTTTCCTTCTATGAAGGCTGAAATCGAACGCGACCTTAATAAACCAGCTGACGAATAGTCTCCTTTTTTAATTTATTTCCCGACTTTTGTTGAAGGCTTTCCAATCCGATATATCATGGGATATGGCCGAGGCTACTTTTTCAACAGACGACTTTCATTCATGGAAACCACTCAAATCAGTGGAAGAGCTTTGCGATAAAATCGCAAAGTACGATCCGCAAGCGGATCTCGATCTTGTTCGTCGTGCCTATACTTTTTCTGAAAAACATCATGAAGGACAATTTCGCCGAAGCGGTGAACCTTATATTTCTCATCCACTTTCTGTTTCTGGAATTTTAGCTGATCTCAGGCTCGACATCGAAACGATTATTACAGGTTTACTTCACGACACGGTTGAAGACACAACGGCTACTTTAGAAGATATCAAGCGTGAGTTCGGTGACACCGTTGCCGCACTTGTTGATGGTGTAACAAAAATCAATCAGATGAAATTTCGAAACTCCGTTGAAAAACAGGGCGAGAATATTCGTAAGATGATCGTCGCAATGGGAAAAGATGTGCGAGTTGTTTTAGTGAAACTTGCTGATCGTTTGCATAACATGCGAACGCTTCACCATATGCCTTATGATAAGCAATCTAAAATCGCTCTCGAGACTTTGGAAATTTATGCTCCACTTGCGGGGCGAATGGGTATCAATACTTTAAAAATTGAACTCGAAGATTTGTGTTTTCGATATTATCGTCCTGATGTTTATTACATTCTCGTTCAACAAATTAAAAAAACAGAAGGCGAAACAAATCGCTACATCGATGAAGTCAGAAGACTCATTGGTGAGTCTCTAGGAAAAACTAATCTTAAGCATGAAGTTTTTGGTCGATCGAAACACTTATGGTCGATTTATAAAAAGATGACTTCCCGGGATTTGGATTACGATCAAGTCTATGACGTCTTAGCTTTTCGCGTGATCGTAAGTTCTATTCCTGAATGTTATGAAGCTCTTGGGTATATCCACTCGATTTGGAAGCCGGTTCCCGGTCGATTTAAAGACTTCATTGCGATGCCTAAGGCGAATAACTACCAGTCTCTGCATACAACGGTCATGGGGCCAGGCGGTGACCGAATTGAAATCCAAATTCGAACTCGAGAAATGCATTTGATTGCAGAGCGCGGAATTGCCGCCCACTGGAAATATAAAGAAAAAGGTAATCAGGCTTCTAATAAAACGGAAGCACAAGCCCAGTGGCTCAGAGAGCTCGTTCAGTGGCATCAGAATGTTCGAAACCCCGAAGAGTTTTTAGATACTGTTAAAACAGACTTATTTGAATCTGAAATTTATGTTTTTACTCCGAATGGTGATGTTAGAGAATTTCCTGACGGTGCAACACCATTAGACTTTGCTTATGGTATTCACTCTGATCTTGGGAATTCGTGTGTCGGTGCGCGGGTCAATGGAAAAATGGTTCCGCTTAAATACCGAATGCAAAACGGTGACACGATTGAAATTGTCACTTCAAAAACTCAAGTGCCGTCAAAAGACTGGTTAAAATTTGCAGTCACCTCTAAGGCAAAAGCTAAAATCAGACAGTATGTTAAAGAAGAGCAACGAAAGCGGTCTCTGACTTTAGGTAAAGAACTTGTTGAAAAAGAATTTAGGAAATTTGGCGCAGCTGCTGCAAAACATTTCAATGGTGAAGTTTACACTCAGTTCTTAAAGGATTTCGGACTTCATTCGGTTGAAGAAATGTATATCAAAGTAGGCTATGGAAAATTAGAACCGCGAACCCTGGTCGAAAAGCTTCTACCTAACTTTACTCAACAAACTGAAAAGACTGAGACTCAGTCTTTTATGGATAAAGTGATTAAAGCGGCACAAACAAAGATCAAGAAAAGTAAATCCCTCGTCAGCGTTGACGGGATGGATGATGTGCTTGTGCATTTTGCAAAATGTTGTTCGCCAATTCCAGGTGATTCAATTGTTGGATTTATTTCTCGCGGTCGCGGAATCACTCTCCACAGATCAGATTGCAAAAAAGGTTTCGAACTCGATCAAGAACGAAAAGTTGATGTTCAGTGGACGACTAAGCACGCTGGTGCTGGTCAGGAAAGAAATGTTAAACTTAAAGTCTTGTCTCAAGACATAACGGGATTACTGAAAATGATGTCAGAAGCTTTCGCTGTACACGGCATCAACATCGAATCAGCCCAAGTGAAAACCACAAGAGACAAAAAAGCGATCTGCATTTTTGAGATCTCCGTCCGAGACGCAAAACAATTATCCGAAGCTATTCTAGGCTTACAAAAAATCCGCGGCATCCTAGGCGTAGAACGAGTCATGAGCTAAAAGGTGACAGTCCCTTTTTCTTGTCGACAGTGCGTCGAAAAACTTATCTAATTATTTTATCAATACATAAACAACGGAGTGTTCTATGGATTTTAAGAACAAGACATATTTTATCACGGGTGCCAGTCGCGGGATTGGTTTAGCTATCGGAAAGAAATTGGCTTCTCATGGTGCTAACATCGTTGTTGCTGCAAAGACGGTTGAGCCTCATCCGAAATTAGAAGGAACAATTCACACGGCTGCTGAAGAAATTAAAAAAGCTGGTGGTAAAGTTTTGGCAATTCAACTAGATGTGCGGGATGAAAGTGCAATTCATGCTGCGATGGAACAGGCGGCAAATCATTTCGGAGGAATTGATGGCGTCATACTAAATGCTAGTGCGATATTTTTAACTCCGACTGAAAAAACTGAAAGTAAAAGATTTGATCTTATGAATGGAGTGATTGTTCGCGGACATTTTTTCACTGTACAAAAAGCACTTCCATTTTTAAGAAAATCTTCGCAGGCTTCAATATTAGCTCTTTGTCCGCCCTTGCATACCTTGAGTGAAAAATGGTTGGCTCCGCATCTTGCTTATAGTGTAATGAAGTATTCCTTAAGCATGATGGTAAAAGGGTGGGCAGGGGAATTCAAAAAAGAAGATATTCAGGTAAACGGACTCTGGCCCAAAGCTTTGGTTGCCACAGCTGCTGTACAAAATTTGTTAGGCGGAGCCGAAGCAATAAAGAGATCCAGAAAACCGGAAATCGTTTCGGACGCAGCTTTCGAAATTTTAAAGAATCGTGAATTAACTGGGCAATATTTTTTCGACGAAGATTTGATTCAGCAGATGGGCAAGGATCCTCAGAGTTATTCGATCGATCCTACGCAAAAGCCGATTCCAGATATCTATATCGATTAACTCGGTATGCGGACATTTTGAGATTATTTCGGAAGAAAGCAATCAACTGGTAGGATTTGCAAGGGGCCGTGACCTTGCAAACGAA
Organism: Bdellovibrionales bacterium; assembly: GCA_031428555.1. Classification (GTDB taxonomy): domain Bacteria; phylum Bdellovibrionota; class Bdellovibrionia; order Bdellovibrionales; family Bdellovibrionaceae. The sequence goes on from JANPPO010000457.1 coordinate 12,352, forward strand.
GCTTTTATGGCTAGACGTTATGCTCCACAAATTTCAGATTTTCCATATCACATTACAGGCAGATGTCAGAACAAGAGTGCGTTTCCAATTAGTTTGGATTCAGTCTGGAAAATATTTGAAGAAGAATTATTTTTTTGTAAAATAAAGTTTGGCTTTCGAATTCACTCTTTTGTTCTTATGCCGAATCATTTTCACTTGTTAGCTTCTGTACAAGAGGTGGAGCTTGGAACAATTCTCCGTGAACTCATGGGAAATACAAGCAAGCGAATAAATGGCGAAGCTGGGGTCATCAACCACCTGTGGGGAAATAGGACTTTCAGGTCCGTAGTCGGTACCCAAAGTTATTACACCGCTGTTTATCAATATGTTTACCAGAACCCCGTGCGGGCAAACCTTGCTGGTCAATGTGAAGAATGGAAATATTCTTCATTAAACGGACTTTTAGGTAGAAGCAGAATTTTTATTCCCATTGAGGATAATCTATTATTCAGTCCTAATTTTGATGAATCAATTCTGAGCTGGTTGAATTGCCGCATATCTCAAGAAAGAATAGAACTGATTCAAAAAGGATTGAAAAAAAAGATTTTTAAAGTTCCGAAGGCTTATGCGAGTACAGATCCGCTTTTAAACTAATGCGCCGTCGACAAGGAAAAGGGACTGTCACCTTTTCTAGAAGGTTTTGCCCCAACCTGCTCTTAAGACCATTGATGTGACGCCGGCTTCTTTGTCCGGGATCATTTGGTATTCAAATGTGACTGGAATGAAAGTATTTCGGCTTGTGAAATAATCTGCCCCGATTGCTGCCATGATCACAGTATTGAAAAAGAATTTGCTCGTGTTCAGAACAGTACTTTCTTTTGATAAATAGATCAAAGCACCGCCGCCGCCGCCAGCCCAAACTCTGAATGGAGCAGGCTTGAGCACGTAATTAAAAGTTCCATAGAAGCCAGTTTGTATGAAGCTAGCATTACAATCTGTTGAAGTTCCGCCTTTACAAATTGGCACGGCTGCAGATTTTTTTACGTCGAACATTTCGAGCGATCCGTGGCCACGCGCAAACCAGTCTCGAGTCAGGGGATAGTCGTAAAACATGCTTCCACCAAAATTGGTGCCGGTCATTTCAAATGAATAACTTGTGCTGCTCGATACGAAGTTTGAAATCTTCATCGTGTTCATCATGAGTGATGCAGAGAAACCGTAAGCTTGTGCTGTGCGAAGGCCCCGTGAACTTCCTGTTGGTCTACCTGCTCCGCCGGATGAGCGTGCAGAGCCTGCTCGAGCGCGTGTGAGCGTCATGCCTGGTTGAGCCGTTCCTTTTAGAACGTCGGCAATCGCTTTTCCATTTTTAACTTGTCTGATTTGCATCAAAGCTTTTCTTTTGCCTTGCCCATCCATTGCGAAGACGCGGTCACCAACGTTGAAATCACCGCCACCTAAATCTAAAAGAGCGCGACTATCTTTGATGCTTGAAACTGTTTGTGCATTCGTAAGCTGACTGATTGTCATAACGATCAGGAAAAGGACGAAGATTGTATTTTTCAAAGCTGGTCTCCTTCTAGAGATTTCAAATAGAAAGATCGAAATTCTTTCCATTCCTGCAAAGTCGAGAAAGTTGTCTGACATCGCGTAATGCTTGCTAGTTCTTGAGGTTGGTCTTTATGTTTTTCGTAAGTTCGGATTTGAATTGAAGAGCCTTCTAAATCATCCTGCCAAACTTCGAAGTTTGGTAAGCTTTCAATCCATTGGCTGTGTGGTGATGAAAACCGAGTTTCATACCAGTAAGCGACGTTACTTATTTCGTCGCATTGAATCGGTTTGAAATCTTGTAAAACGAGATTCTGTTTTGCACTTGATTCAAAGTTTTTTCGGCCGGTTGATTTGTATAAAGAACACGCGCCGACAATGAGGCTTATGCTTATTAAAAAGCTTAATTTAATAAAGGAAGAGAAAGGTGGATTCACCCTTTTATAGTAGACAAAAGCCCTCGGAATCCCAAGGGCTTCTTAACTTAAAGTCTAGGTTCGAGCTTCAAATAACACCGAAAGTAAGACTAATACTAGAATGGAATTTCGTCGCTCGACTGATCAAATGAAGGCTCAGGTCCAAAATCTTGATAATCTTGAGAATTATTTGAAGATGTTGATGAAGTGCTAGATTTTTCTTGGCCATTCGAGCCTAAGAATTGAACGGTGTTCGCAACGATTTCAGTCGCATACTTTTTCTGTCCTTGAGCATCTTCCCAAGAGCGAGTTTGAAGGCGACCTTCAACGTAAACTTGGCGACCTTTGCTTAAATGCTTTCCGCAAATTTCAGCCAGTTTTCCCCAAACAGTGACTCTGTGCCATTCTGTACGTTCTTGTTTTTGGCCATCTTTGCCTGTCCAAGCTTCGCTTGTCGC
>JANPPO010000458.1:0-5218 GCA_031428555.1 Bdellovibrionales bacterium
ACATGGGTTTGAGTAAAGATCTGCCCGCCTCTTTTATAGATCGCTTCTGTTAGGCCTTTTAAATATTTTAAAGGATGAAGCTGAAGCTGCTGCGGAAACGATAAGCACGGCCCCGTATCGAAAGACATAAACGGAGCATAATCAGCAAGTTTTACTTCATCCAAGCCCGCTGCGTGCGCAGCCTTCAATTCTTTTTCTAACAAATCTGTTTCATGATCGTTTTGAAAAAGAAATCCTGGAACACGCTCCATCTCGCAATCGATGTGTTCCGCTTTGACGATGCTATGTACTTTTTCGATTGAGGCTCTGAAACTATCTGCAATAATTTTAATGCCCTCAGTTCCGTGAACCTTCTGCATTTTGTAATAGTAATCATCGATGCTGGTTGAAAAGTGCGCGGTCGTTTTGCCTGTTTGCCCGCTGCCGATTTCTGACATTTCGATAACACAAACTTTTTTACCCTCAAGTGCCAATAGATAGGCGGTCGTAAGTCCGGCAATCCCCGCACCCACAACACATACATCGACCGTGATATTTTCATTAAGTTTTTCTGTATGTGGAATATCTGTAGTCATCCATGTCGATACGGTTTCACTTCCCTGTGGCAACGGCATAAATAAATCCCCTTGGTTTTTTGCGAATTAACAAATTCTTCGGCTGTGCGTTTTTTAAAATGCTAAATGCTGTTGAACACTTAGGAGTGCAATACGAATGCCGGCAGCAGGTTTGCAATTATTGGTTAATAGTTTCCTCTATTGCGCTTTGCTTTGTCTGTGTCTTAAATGTCTAAGTGTAAGTGGGGCAAATGTGGACCACACTATGCCATTAATTTTTTTAAATCTAGGAGAGTATCATGGCTGAAACAGTTGCAATTTTGGGAGCCTCAGAAAATCCGGAACGATATTCTCATAAAGCTTTTTACGCTTTGAAAAAACATGGACATCATCCAGTGCCGGTGAGTCCCTTTATTGGAACACTTGATGGAACTCCGGTTGTTGGAACTTTGAAAGAAGTTGGAACTCATATTGATACGCTGACAATGTATGTGAGTCCTCGAATATCCAGTAAGCTGAAAGATGACATTCTTCACTTAAGACCAAAACGCGTGATTTTTAATCCTGGCTCTGAAAACCCCGAACTTGAAACAGAATTGGAAAACGCAGGTATTCACGTTGTAGAAGCATGTACTTTGGTTTTACTGAGCTCGAATCAATTTGAAAAGGCTTAGTAAGAAGTCTTATCTACTTTTTTCTGCCACTCTTGAAAAACCGTAACAGCTTCGGACTGCAAAAGTTGAGTCATGGGGATCATCCGATCCTCAATAGGCTTTGGAACTTCCTTATAGATAAAATCATCATCAAAATCGATATCAGCAGCATCCTGCCGAGTATTCGCATAATAAATTTTCTCAATCCGAGCCCAGTAAATAGCCGCTAAACACATGGGACAAGGCTCGCAGCTAGTGTAGATCTCGGCACCGGTAAGCTCAAAACACTGAAGCGCTTGGGAAGCTTTTCGAATCGCCTGAACTTCCGCATGAGCCGTCGGATCATTCGTTGATAGAACCTGATTCCAACCTTCAGCTATGATTTTTCCATCTTTCACAATGACGGCACCAAAAGGACCACCATGATTCAGATTCATGTGTTCCCGGGACAAATCAATAGCACGCTTCATAAAGTCTTTTTGGTTCATAGGACAACTAGGCTGGCTTAAAGCATACCGGGGCGTCAAGCTATTGCTCAGAGCCTACGGCAAATGTCGCAAAAATGTTGTCGCACTTAGAATCAGCTTTTTAGAATCGGTGCTCCAGAAGTTACCATTTTCAAAGGTGACCTGCACATATGGGCAATTAAAGTATTGGATGAACTTGTCTGCAGTTTTGTTTGATATCTGCGTATCGCTTAACTTAGCTTCGACCATAAGCCATGGAACTTTATTTTTAGTTATCAGAAAGTCTACTTCTTGTTTCTCTTTGTTTCGCAAATAATTTAAATCGAAAGACCCTTCGCCAGTATCTGTCCAGAAATGACAAGCTTTAAGAAGATGGCACGCAAGCAGATTTTCAAACTTAAACCCTTCCTCCTTAATTTCAGTCCAATCGTATAAGTATATTTTTCCTTCCTTTTTTAAAGACCTGGGAACGGATTTAGCCCATGGTTTTAATTCAAAGAAATAGTATAACTGACTTAAATATCCCAACCACCGTTTTACAGTATCGTGCGAAACTTCTAGGTCCTCACGCAAACTTTCGATGCTTAAGGGATTCCCCACCTTTTCCGGCAGTAAGCTGGTTAGCATTTCGACTTGGCTTAATTCGGGTATCCGACTTAGATCTCTTAAATCTTCTCGCACGATTTTTTCGTTTCGCCCCTGGCGCCATATTCGCAATATTTTTTCGGAGTTAGATAGATACGGCTCTGGAAATCCGCTGAGCTTCAAAAGCTGTTCTAGTTGTTTTTGATCATATGATTTTGGGGGTTTTTGAAATAATTTGCTTTTCCAAGATTCGGGATCTTTTATCCCGGCATTCGACAGTTCTCCATATGATAATGGATGCAGACGAAAGTTCAAATATCGGCCCATTAATGAGTCGCCACCCTTTTTGAACACATTAAGTTTAGCGCTTCCTGTGACAATGAAGTTCAGATCATTCCCCAACTCATCATAAAGACCCTTTAGCTTTTGCTTCCAACCTTTAGCTTTGTGAATTTCATCTAGGATGAGGAGTCGTTCTTCATTAATCTTTGTAAAATTGAATTCATCTTTTACTTGGTTCGGTGATTTAGTCCATAGCCTGCGAAACTCAGATTCATCCCAATTTTTGTAAGATGACTGAGCAAACTCTGACTTCAGGTCTCTAGATAGCGTTGTTTTGCCAACTTGCCGAGGTCCCGAGATAAAAGCCATTTTATTTCGCTTTAATGCCAGCTGCTGAATTTCAGAATAAAGGTATCTTCGCATATACGACCATTTTCGTGCCATACGCGAATTTGGTCAAGACCATTTTCGTGCCATACGCGAATTTGGTCGTGAGTAAAGCGCAGTTCACTGAATTTTACTCATTCCCTACCGCAAATATGGCGGGATCAGCCCGCTAGTTCGATTTTACTCCTTCTCAGGTGTCTTACTATTAAACTAGGCCAATATAGAGGTTCGTTGATTATTGCGATAAATTACTTATTCGTTTATCGCAATAATGCTTTTATCTTAATAAAGAGTGTGCACGATTACTTTGCCTAGGTGTGAAAAGAGATACTATTTCAGCGAAGCCCCAAGCCATTTTCTAGCTTCATCTGGAGTCATCTTACTTTCGGCACAGTATGATTCTAACTGATCTTTGTCGATTGGCCCAACGTGGAAATATTTTGCTTCAGGATGATGAAAATAAAGTCCCGCTACAGAACTACCCGGCCAGATTGCCAAGTTTTCAGTCAGCTTTGCTTCAATTCTTTTTTCAACTTCAAGCAGTTTCCACATTTGTATTTTTGTCGAGTGGTCAGGACAAGCCGGATATCCCGGTGCAGGTCTGATGCCTCGATATTTTTCTTGAATTAAGTCTTCGACTTTTAGATTTTCTTTTTCACCGTAGCCATGGGCGCGCCTAACTTCAAGATGTGACCACTCGGCCAATGCTTCAGCCATTCGGTCAGCAAGTGCCTTAACCATAATTGAATTGTAGTCATCGCCAGCTTTTTTAAAGTTTTCGGCCATGTGTTCTGCTTCTGCACCCGTTGTGACTGCAAACATTCCGATCGAATCGTAAATTCCAGATTTTCTTGGCGCGATGAAATCAGCTAAGCAGTAATGAGTTCCGCTTTGAGCTTCTTTTTTTCTTTGCTGTCTGAGGAAAGTCATCTCTTCTACTTTTTGATTTTGAGAATTGAATAAAGTGACTTTTTCGTTTTCAGATTGAGCCTTGAAAAACCCGACGACTGATTTCAATTTTAGAACTCTCGTGCGGTACATTTTATCTAATAGAGTATTGGCATCGTTGAATATTTTCTTTGCCTCGATACCGACATCTTTTTTCTCGAATATGCTTGGATAAACACCCTTTAAGCCCCAAGTCCAAAAGAATGGCGACCAGTCGATTAAGCTTTTCACTTCATCAAATGTTGGAAACAATTCGAAGACTCCATACTCATGGGGCCTCGCAATCTGATTCTCTGTTAAGTTATGTTTGAATTTCTTTTGTCTTGCTTGTTCTAAGCCTACCAAATCCGCATTGACTGAAGTTAAGTAGCTTTCTCTGACTTCATCGTACTTACGTTTGTACTCAGCTTGATGCTTTAATTTATCTTCACCCTGAAGCTTAGAGCAGACTTCAATCACAAGCGATGCATCTGCAACGTGTGCAATTGGCGAAGAATAGTGCGGAGCAATCTTAACAGCCGTATGGACAAGAGAAGTTGTTGCCCCACCAATAAGGAGTGGAACCTTAAATCCTTCTTTTTCCATAACTTGTGCGTTGTAAATCATCTCTTCTAATGAAGGAGTAATTAGGCCGCTTAAGCCAATGATGTCTGCTTTATTTTTCTTGGCTTCTTCCAAAATTTTCTGACAACTAACCATAACGCCCAGATCAATAACTTTATAGCCGTTACAAGCTAGAACTACGCCTACAATGTTTTTTCCAATGTCGTGGACATCACCTTTTACAGTTGCAAGTACGACAACGCCCTGTTCGCGGACATTTACTTTATCTTGTTCCATGTATGGCTCTAGGTAAGCGACAGATTTTTTCATCACTCGGGCACTTTTCACGACTTGCGGTAAAAACATTTTACCCTGACCAAATAAGTCGCCAACAACCTTCATTCCGTCCATTAAAGGACCTTCGATGACATCAAGTGGACGTTTTGATTTTTTTCTTACCTCTTCGGTATCGTCTTCAATAAATTCATCAAGCCCTTTTACAAGCGCGTGCTTGATTCTTTCTTCCACAACCCAAGATCGCCATTCGTCTTTTTTCTCGGTCTTAACTTGCGATGTGCTTGAATTATTCTGTGACCAAACGATCAGATCTTCTGTTGCATGATCGTTTTTATTCCAGATAACAGCTTCACAAAGATCTCTTAAAGTAGGATCAATTTGGTCATACACCTGAAGCATTCCGGCGTTCACGATTCCCATATCAAGCCCAGCTTGGATCGCGTGATAAAGAAATACGGTATGAAGAGATTCTCTGACCTGATTTTGTCCGCGGAATGAAAAC
>JANPPO010000459.1:0-5554 GCA_031428555.1 Bdellovibrionales bacterium
CTAGACTAAGGGCCTAAAGTATTCTGGACCTTGGTCGATAAGTATATTGATACGTTGGAGAACACCACGAAAAAGGAACTTACAGCCGTCAAATCTGTAAACCCTCTAAATGGCCTCCGCCCTTTCGGGGTGTAACTAGAAACTGCGTCAACAGATTCGAGTTACATACCCGGAACAGTTTTTCTAATTCTTTAGACAGCTGCAGAGGCGCGAGCTCCTCCAACAAAACATTTTAGTACGTTTTAACAACCCGTGAAGTGGGCAAACGACACGGCAGTCTTCAAATTAGGAGGAGACAATGGGCTTAAGAATCAATACGAATATGGCTGCGTTTAGCGCGCAGCGAGTGATGGGACAACAAGGAAAGAGAGCGGAGCATGCAGCTCAGGCACTTGCCAGTGGTACCCGAATAGTTAAAGCCGGCGACGACGCGGCAGGATTGGCGATCTCAGAGAATATCAAATCTCAAGTTAGAGGTTTGGGCATGGCTCGACAAAACTCATTCAATGCGGTGAGTGCTATCCAGGTTTCTGAAGGTGGTCTCAATGAAATCTCTAATATCTTAACTCGTTTAAGAGAATTAGGAATCCAAGCGGCATCTGATAATATCGGTGACCGTGAAAGAGGATTCTTGGATCTCGAAGCGAAAAATTTAATTCAAGAAGCAGATCGTATCGCTAAAACCACAATGTTCGGCGATAAGAAATTGCTAGACGGCTCGGGCGGGGAACAAGAATACCACGTTGGACCATTCGGTAACGAAGACAACATCATCCGATTTACTCTAGATTCAAATGCAACTGCAGGCGAATTGGGTATTGATGGATTGGATCTCGAATCAAAAGGCTCAGCACGAGATATGTTATCAGTTGTTGACGAAGCGGTAGGCAAAGTGGGTGCAATGCGCGCTAACTTCGGTGCCGTACAGAATCGCTTGGAATCTACGACAAATAACTTAGATATCCAGATTGAGAACTTATCAGCAGCTAAATCCAGAATTTCTGACGCGGACATCGCTCACGAATCTGCGGAATTAGCTTCTGCACAAGTTCTTCAGCAGGCAGCAGTAGCTGTGTTGGCTCAAGCTAATCAGTTTCCAGCAGTTGCTTTGAAGTTGATCTAATATAAAAAAAGTTTTTACAGAGGCTAGTTCGCTAGCTTCAAAATACGAAGGGGAGTTTTTGTTAAATGCAAAGGCTCCTCTGATCCACGCGACTTTCTTGGCTATGTTTTAAATTTGGTCTCGCGTGAAATGTTTTGCTTAGAGTTTTTAAAAGTTAAGGTCTAGTTTCAAATTAGGTTTGGACTGAACATTAAATTTATATTTTACAAAGTTTATGGGTCGTTGCCCACACTACGACTCTTAAGCCCGACCCCGAAGGCCGTCAAAGCTTATCGGGGTCATTTTTTTTGGCGTGTTTAAATTTTTTAATTCCGACGTCCAATTCTAGTTACAACTTTCTTTTATTTGAGCTCTTAAGCCAGAGTGCTGTTAAACTTTAAGATCAGATAAAGAGGAAAAGTAATGATTAAACCTTCAAAGCACCCGCAAGAAGCCGAGCGACTAAAGGCACTCCAAAGATATAAGATTTTGGATACGCTTTCTGAAGAGGCTTACGATGATATAACACGTATTGCGAGCGCAATTTGCGGAACTGAAATTGCGGTGATCAGTTTAGTAGATCAAGAAAGACAATGGTTTAAAGCGACTATAGGTATAGAAGCAAAAGAAACGCCTCGAGATATTGCTTTCTGCGCGCATGCAATTTTAAAAAATGAAGTCATGGTAGTACCTGATGCGACTGTTGATAAAAGATTTTATGATAATCCACTTGTCGTGGGCGGACCCAAAGTTAAGTTTTATGCAGGAGCCCCAATTCGGACATCTGATGGACATATGCTTGGAACCCTTTGTGTTATTGATTCAAATCCAAAAATCTTAACGCCTCATCAACATGAAATTTTAAAAGCATTGTCGCGGCAAGTGATGAATCTACTAGAGCTTAGGTTAAATGTTGCAGCACTCTATGATTTTGCTCAAGAGCTAGAAAAAGCAAAGGAAGCATCTCAAGACCTTACAAAAGCAAAGGGAGAATTCTTGGCTAATATGAGCCACGAAATTAGAACGCCGATGAATGGTATTATTGGCATGACAGATCTATTGCTCCGAACTGGTCTTACTGAAGAGCAAAAAGAATTTGCCGACAATATTGATACTTCAGCAAAAAGTCTTTTAGTACTTTTAAATGACATTCTAGATTTTTCGAAAATTGAAGCAGGAAAAATGAATCTTCATTTCGAGGAATTTGAATTACCTGCGCTTTTGGCTGATTTAGAAAAACTATTTCGAATCCAATGTGAACAGAAGGGAATTAAGCTAAATATTAAATATCCCGCAAATTTGCCAAGCTTAAAGACGGACACTTCAAGACTTCGCCAGATATTAGTAAACCTCGTTGGCAACGCAATTAAATTCACAAGTAATGGGTCTGTTAGCTTGGAAATAAAAAAACTATCGTCAAATGACTATCGTTTCGAAGTTCAAGATTCGGGAATAGGAATTTCCGAAGAAAATAGAAAACTGCTTTTCCAAGAATTTTCGCAAGTAGATTCATCTAACTCTAAAAGATTCGGTGGAACCGGTCTGGGATTAGCTATCTGCCGCCGTTTATTAAGTCTCATGAAAGGTCAAATCGGAGTCGAAAGTCAGCTTAATCAAGGCTCCTTATTTTGGTTTGAGCTACCAATAGAGGAAATTAAAAACAAAGTTCTACCAGCAAAAGAAGTAATAAAAAATATCCAAGCAAAGCCGATAATCGCAAAAGATTTCAAAATTCTAGTCGCAGAAGATAATGCTGTTAATAAAGTTATTATCACAAAAGTTTTAGAGCAAATAGGATACAAGGCTTCAGTCGTTTCAAATGGATTAGAAGTATTAAAGAAAATTGATTCCGAGCACTTTGATCTGATCTTAATGGATTGCCAAATGGCCGTTATGGACGGCTATGAAGCTACCGCAAAAATTAGAGCATTAGATAATCTGTCGAAAAGAAATATTCCCATCGTTGCATTAACCGCAAGTGCCATGAAAGGCGATGCAGACAAATGCATTACTGCCGGAATGGACGACTATGTTTCAAAGCCTTTCTCTAGAGAGCAATTGGAAGAAAAGCTTAACTATTGGCTTAATTCAAGACAGGCAGTTTGACGTGAAGATTTTGGATAGTTGTGTAATCTGTAATGCAATGGATAGTCCTGCACTGTCGATCTTTTCGACGGTGACTACCAGCGGCTATCTGTACCTCGATTAGTCGCACTTTTGCATTCTTATCAAATAAAACACACTTTAGATCTGGAACGGTTCTCGCTACAGAGATCTCTGCAGAGATGATTGATAGTCTGCGGTTTTCTGTTCATTGGAAATTTATCCAACTGACTAGGATCTGGAGTGGAATACACGTATGAAACTTTCATTAATAGTCTTTTTGTTTTTTAACTCGACATTTGCAATATCTGCCGAACTTTGCAAAAGTTTATTTCTGCAGAATCAAGAGACAGCTCGCAAGCAAACTAAAATCTCGCAGCCACTAAAAGACGAAGAACTTATTCGGCTCATAAGAACATCTTTTGATGGAAGGTACGATCATCCCAATGAACGCCTTAATCACGTGTTCGACAAGCAATTGTACACCACCTCTGGCAAACTTGATTTGCGAAGACTTGTTTACAAGTTAATGGTGAGTATTAGAATGCTGCGTAGTCATGGGTACTTTCCGTCTAGAGAAGGTACGGATGCAATAATAAAAGTGTCGGACCATTGGCAGGCAGAAGAACAGCTTCCTGCTGAATACTTTCAAGTTAAAGTAACCTATCTTAACCGTGATTTAGTTAAAGCTTCGAATGAACTCTTGGCTAAAGCGCTTACTATTATTCCGTTTCGCATAAAAGAGCCTCGCTCAGATGAAGGTATCGCAATTGGAAATCTTTTGGAATTTATAGAGCAAACTTCTTTTGGTGAAATCTCTAGCCCTGAAACAATTATTCTGCAAAATAAAGTATTAGCCATGATGCTTATGATGTTGGAACAAAACCCTTCGATAACCGCCGAGCAAGCATTGTTTAAAACATTTATTATAGGAATGAAGCTTTCCGATAAGAAGGCGTTAGTAAAGATCAGGGAAATATCCGATATTGGAAAAAATATTTTCACTAGTGAAATCTTTCCTGAAAATAAAATTTTTATCGATCTTAAGTCTGATCGTCCAGTGCTTGGCTTTTACTTAAAACAGATAAAAACTCCGCAAGTCATTTTAGATCGCGTAAGACTTACGAGTGAAGAACGTCCAGACCTTACCCTGAATTACAATCTAGTAGCTGATTTTTTAAGCGAAGTTAATCTAACTGTGCGAGTAAATAAGGATGTGACAATAGAAAATTCATCAGGAGGGGCTGACATGTTTGACCATGGCAGAGAGTATGCTGTAAGTTTATTTGGTCCATCTGATAAATCAATAAAATATTATTCAGGACTGAATGGGAAAACTTATGCGATGATCCCTCTAGTTTCTAATTTTATAGGATGGAAGAATAAATATACGACAATGGTTATTGAAGTAGAAATTGATACAGAAACAGGGTTGTATACTTACTCAGGCCTGGTTTCGTACCGAATGCACTGGACACCAGTTCCTTATTTACTATAGGTCCATGTGTGTTGGTGCCGATACAACAGTCTATTTATTACTCATTTTCTTAAACATTTCAGTTCATTGTGACATGTTCATCTTCTAGAGGTGTCACAACTTTCAACACTGATCAAAAATCCCCCAATCTAATCAACAGCTTGGGGTATCGGTCACCCTCTACTGGATTCAGCATTGTACACTCAGAATGAAACATGGGGTCTTAAGCTTCATCACCCTCGTTATCAGTGGCTCATATTGAGAATCCAAAGTTGGCAACGCTTGTGCACTTACAACTATGTACAGGGGGAACCCGTGAGTCTTCGAAACAAAATTCTCGTATCGGTATCTTTATTGGTATCGCTTTCATCGGTCAGCATCGCTGCTGAGTCGAATGAAGGAATGTCGGTCCAGGAAGTGACCCGACATTTCCGAGACTCACAACAGTCATTGTCTGAGGCTTGTAAGAACAAAAGTATCGAACGGGCCTTACGCGATCTCAACAAAGCAGATGAGCAGCTAAAGAAAGCTAAATCTGTATTGAGCGCTCGTAAAACAGAAGGCGCCGTCGAGCAGAGAATGAAATCTCGCTTGATGTATAAGCTCGATCAAGACCTTGGATTCCTCAATCAACTTCGCGCTGATTTAGGAATGGCAGAGCAAGATCAATTCGAAAGTTATTTAACTTTGCGCAGATCTTTAATTAAAGACGCTGAACAAAGAAAACACGTAGTGAAAATGGATTTACAGATCCTACTGACTTTGGAAGCTCGAAAATTTAATTAGTTTTTATAGTGCGACAACAAAAGATGACCCAACGACATCTCAGTTGTGCGATCCTAGGGAAGAAAACCTTCCCTGGGATTTTTTTT
>JANPPO010000460.1:0-7410 GCA_031428555.1 Bdellovibrionales bacterium
GCTGGAACTGAAGGTGATTGTGGTTCAGGTTGCTCTGGTTGGTCAGCGCTGTAATCGTCGCTACCGTCTGCAGGTTCGCCTGCAGCTAATGGATTCGAAGCACCGGTTTCTTCAGAAGTGGTTGGATAGTTCGTTTCAGGAAGTGTATTTCGCGCTGGTGCCACTTGTGAATCAGGAATTGGTTCTGCGTCCGGACTTTGAGTCGTTGGAATCTGCGTAGGCGGCACGCCTGCATCAGGCTCTGTCGTCGCTGGAGCGGGTGCTTCAGTCTCAAGTAACATCGCATCGGGCTCATCAAGTTGTTTGTCCTTTTGAGAGCAGCCTGAAACAAGTGCTGTCGATAAAAGGGCCGTTAAAAATGCTTGAGACAATAATTTAAAATGAGATTTCAAGTGAGCTCCTCAATTGTGAGTTAATAAAATGTTAGGGTGTTGAGCCAAAACAGTCAACTAACTCGCACAGGTAAGAAAACCACGGCCAATGTCGAGACCTCGGGTGGTCTTAAATCTAAGGCAGAGAAGCCCTAAAGCTTTTAAGGATCTTATTTAAGTAATTCGATGAGGTAGAGGGCATCGGTATGAAGGACGATGGCTCTCATGACGGTTGGATTTTCAGAAGCCTGAAGTTCGTTCGAAAGCTCTTGAAGTTGAATGTATTTTTCATGCATCACCCTATCTTCAGCTTTCAACATATCGATACAGCCAAAATCTTTTACTAAGTTGATCGCGCTTTCAGTACTTTTGATCAACTTTTGAAGACTTAAATTTGATTTGGCAATTTGGCTCTTATTTTGAGCCATTCGACTTTTACCTATGTTCATTTCTAGTTGAGTTTTCGATGATATCAAAAGTTCGCGAATTTTGGGGCAAGTGGGCTTAGCTGCGAAGACTGTACAAGTAAATGACAGGAGGCCTAAAACAGTAATTAAGGGCTTCATAGAAAAGGCTCCATTGCTTTAAAAGTTCTAATATTCAAACTAATTGCAATTTAGAACCCAACTTTTACGAAGCCCTTTTTTCAGTCTACTGAGCAGAGGTGCGTTTTTCGATTAACTGGCCGCGGTTATAAACTGCTAGACCAGTTTGAAATGGAATTGTTAGAACAACCCGGACATAACAGGCGCCTTTTACAAAAGTCAGCTTGCGATTTTGGGTCTTAAGGGAACACTGATGGCTTCCCGATTTTCTAAGAAGTAATGTTTTTTCATTCACCTGAGTTTCCAAACCATTCAATGATGTCTTCGCATCCTTCGAAACTGTGTAAAGCTGAACAACCATTCTGTCTTGCGGTAAGGCACTTGATTCTTGAACTTGAACGTCACTGCTAAAACCAAAAAGATTCATGTCAACTTTTTGGATATCACTTAAATTTAATTCAACCGATTCCATTCTTGGATTAAATTCAGTTGGAATACTTTCCCATTCAACTCCGGTGAAAGTCCCTGTCTTACCATTGCCGTCACCAGTTGCTGTGTTGCTTCCCTTACTGTCGCTGCTGTCTGCACAAGCCGTTAATCCCACCATCGCGATCACAACTGTTAATTGTAATAATGTTTTCATCTTCTATCCTCCTAATGTTTCGAACGAGTCGATTGATTTTTTGACAATTCCAAAAGAATTCATCCAGAAATCTTTTTTAGAAATGTCTTCGTTAAAGTGCTTTTGAATCAGATCTTCAGCAGTCATCGAGCCTGTATCAAGAAGCACGTTTGTGTAGAGATCTTTAAACTTGTTTCCAAGTTCATTTTTCTTTGCATAAATACCTAGGCTGAAAAGATAGCCAAATAAGTACGGATAATTATAAAAACTCATGTGAGTCATAGAGAAATGCAGTTTGCTGGCCCAGAACATCTCGTTATACTCGGTCAAAGTGTCTTCATACCAAAGTTCCCAAGATTTTTTCGAGAGCTCTTTCGTTTCAGGAACCGTTAAGGTTTTCTTTTTTCGAAGTTCCAGATGATTTTTTTCAAATTCAAAACGTGCCGGAATGTTGATCATAAAAGAAGCTGCAGATTCGACTTCTTGCCAAAGAATAGCTTTTTTCTCTTCAACACTTTTCGAGTTTTCTAAAATCGCATCTCGAACCAAAGTTTCAGCAAAAATAGAAGCTGTTTCAGCTAATGTTGACGGGTAAGAAGCTTGACCTAGTTTTAAATCCTTCATGACCCAATTGTGATAAGCATGACCCAATTCATGAGCCAAAGTAATCACGTTAGACATTGTTCCATCGTAGGTCATAAAGACCCGAGGCTCGCGGTTATGAGCAAACTTTGTACAATAAGCACCCGAACCGCGATTTGCAGTCGGCGAAGAATCGATCCAACGCTTGTCATGCATAAGTTTCGCAAAATCAGCCATCTCGGGACTAAAGTTTCCAAACGCTTGAATAATAATATCCAGAGCTTTCGGAAAACTTATTTTAAGGGTTTCATTTTTTGCAGGGTAGGGTGCAAGCAGATCCCAAGGGCCGAGCTTTTTTAAACCTAGTTCCTTCGCCATCAGCTTCAAAGCTTTTTGCCCAATATGACGTTGCTCATAAGTCGTCTGCATGAGTGTGTCTAAAGTTTTACGAGAAATTTTTTGTTGGCGACAAGTTTGATCTAAATAATGAAGTTCTTTTTTCTTTGACCGTGCCTGATAATTTTCTAACCGCCAGCCGCTAATTGAGTTTAAAATCGCGTTGGCTGAAATTTCATTTTGCTGCCAAGCTTTGTTGATTCCGCGGTAAGCGACTTCCCGAGCTTTTGAGTCCGGTTTAAAGAGTATATTGGAAGCCTGAGCAATTCCCATTTCTTCATTATCAACCTGAACTTTCAAAGCCCCCGCGATTTCGGAGTAAAGCTTCCCCCAGGCTTGAAAACCATCAACCGCATGGCCAGTGAGAAGAATTTCTTCAGATACATTGAGTAGATAATCTTTTTCTTGTGCCGCGAACCGCAATTGAAAAGCCATCTCTTCAACTGATTCATCTTTTAAGAAATTTTCTAAATATTCATTCGGCACACGCTGTAAAAAAATATTCAAAGGCTTCGTTGCCTTGTTCAATTGCGCCATCAAACTTGAAACTCGATTCCCAAGATTTTTAGCATCATAGTTAAGAGCATCAACTGAGGTAGCTGATTGGGCAAAAGTCCCCAAAGTGTAAAGTGACACTAGTAAATCCAAATTAAGTCGATAAGTTTCACGCGCAAGTGGAATTGTTTCTTCTAATTCCGCTTTGGATTTATTATCAATCGCAGGAACTAAAGCCTCAAAACTTGAAATTTTTGATTTCAGATAAGCGGTTTTTTCTTCAACAAAAGAAATATCTTGTTGAATTTTTGAATCTTGAAAGCTGCTGTAGATATGGGAATTATCCCATGACGTCGTTTGCAATTCGTTATTCATCTGACCCACTTTTTTATTTTAATTTAAGATTAATTACGTTTAACATTTTAAGAAGTGCACACTCTATTACGATGATAAAAAATATGTCTAGTGCTCATCAGCTAACTCAGCGCACTAGCCACCTTGAATCAAGTCGCGAGTAAAAAAGTAATGAAAAGTAAAAGAAAAAGGTAAGAAAAGCCAATAAAGGTAAGACGTGTACTCGAGTTTCAAAAATAGCTTGATTGTTAGCAATTCAAAATGTGATAACTCTTTTCATCGTGAGCAAAGAAATTCTAAAACTAATGGCGGGTTTTCGCCGATTCAGAACAAAATATTTTTCCGGAGAAGACGCTCTCTATAATCGTCTCTCATCTTCGGGGCAAACTCCTAAAACTCTTATTATCGGCTGTAGTGATTCACGTGTTGATCCAGCGCTCATTTCCTCTTCTTCCCCAGGGGAACTTTTTGTAGTTCGAAATGTAGCGAATTTAGTTCCTCCCTATGAAGCTTCGAATTCTGGTTTTCATGGTGTTAGTGCGGCAATTGAATTTGCAGTTGTAAACCTAAAGGTCGAGAACGTAGTCGTACTAGGCCACCGCCAATGTGGCGGCATTCGCGCGCTCGTATCTGGTGAACAAATCACAGAAGGTAGCTTCGTCGGGCAGTGGATGCAGATTGCAAAAAGCGCAAGGGAGCGGGTTCTCTCTCGCTTTCCGACGTTAGATTTCGAATCTCAGTGCAAAGAATGTGAAATGGAAGCCATCATCACATCAATTGCGAATCTCAAATCTTTTCCTTTCGTTGCTGAGGCTATTAAAAGCCGTGATCTTAAATTATTTGGTATCTACTTTGACCTCGAACAAGGCCAATTATTCGAGTTCGAAGAATCGTTGAATGGTTTTAAACAGCTTGAGATCGATAAAATGGAAAAAATTCTTTAAGCCGCTTTAATTATAACTTTGGGTTGACTGGGTCTTGCCCGGCCAGATAGTTCAGTCATTGCTTACTCAATCAACCCGTAAAGGAGCTCATATGATCAAAAATCTTTGCCTCTTGTTTTCTGTTCTTATCTTGGTAGCTTTCCAATTACCTGCTGAAGCTCGTGGTCGTCACCACCACAGACCACATCCATATCCGCAACCATACCCTTATTACCCAGCTCATCCGTACCCTGCCTACCCTCAGCCATACCAAGTGACTTGTTATGCTCAAGGTTTAGCAAATGGCGTGATGTTTTATGGAGTAGGACCTGACGTTCACACTGCAAACCGCTGGGCTCTATATACTTGCCATTCATCTGGTCAGTATTGCCAAAGCCTTGGCTGCCAATAATTTCTAATGGATGTTTTGCTTATCATAATTTTCGTTCTGTTTGGTTTAGGGATCGTTGGTTATTTCTTCTTGATGTTTTTTTACCCTGAATGGGTTGGGATCACCGGAAGTGAAACAAAAAGAGAACTTGAGTTAGAATCACTAGAAATCGAAAAGAAAAGGGCGCTTGAAACAGCAGCGCCCGAGCAAAATGAAGATCTTAAAAAATAGTGTTTCAGGGAAAAAAAAGATGCTGACCAAAAGTTCGGGCCGAATCGAACTCCTGGTCAGCGCCCCCGATAAAACATTGCGTTCAGATATAAAACCATAATACATCACGTAAAATTTAATTTCCACTCTTCGCGTTGACACATTTTTCGTAAAACTGTCAATATCAGCTTATGGATAAAACAAAAGCTGATTATATCGAGAGAATCATGGAAGCTGTTATCGAGCTTGAAGTCACAAAAGGCCATCTGAAGTGGCGTATGGCCGATTTAGCCCGCGTTAGCCAAGTGACTCGCACACTTCTTTATTATTACTTCGGAAAAGATACGAAAAACATTTTTAAGCAGGCGGTCGACTACTATATCGGCCAGTTTTTAGACTTTCGAATCGAACGCGCTGAAAAAATCAAGAAAGGCGAGATCATCGAATTGATTTCAATCGCCCGAAAAAGACTTCGAAAAAACCCCTACTTCCTGCAGTTTTACGCAAAACATCGCTTGGAAAATACTGATGTCAGTGCGCTATTTCAAAAGGCCGAAAAAAAATACTTCGAGAGCTTAAAAGAAACTTTGCCAGCGCGCTGGAAACCATTAGCCAGAATCCTTTGGGCGCTCGTGTTTGGCTTAGCTGTCCAGCCAAGTCTTTCGGAAGAAGAATTGCAATCCGCTGAAGCTATTATGCGCAGAGCTTGGCCCAAGCGCGGTTAAGCGTGGATCAAGAGTCTAGATTAGACCCCCGTTGGCCAAGTTTCTGGAAACTCATTCGCATCTGCGTAGGTGTGCAATGATTTAAGCGCACTTGTTTTATCGATGAAAATAAAATCGTCGTATCTTCGACCTAAGTAACTGGAAACATAATTGTCTTTTGCTTCCTCAGCTGGATCGTAAACAACTCCGACCGCGCGGTGTAAAACCTTTTGATTTATGAGGGCTCTATCTGCATCTTTAAGTTGGAGGTGAAATCTGCTGATTCTGTTTTTCTGAGCTATTTTGTGGCAATGCCACTCTAAGCTTCCGACAATTGCTGCAGGCAAGTCCATGATTTCTTCTTTTGCGCCCCAGGCACTTCCCGCAACGACTTTTCCCTGATAACTTCCAAAGCCGACAAGTTTTACGTGCTCTGCTCCATATTTTTCTCGTGCTAGACCGCCCAGGTTTACATAACCATCATTTAGCATGTCAGTCGCGCGGTAATCTCCGATATGCGTATTATGAGCCCACACAATTGCTTTAGCGCCTTCTCCATGCCGCACTAGAAGACGATCCAAAGTTTCGAGCATATGAGTGTCACGAACGTTCCAGGATTTTGCGTCACTTCGGATCATTGCCCGGTAGTAAGCTTCTGCATTTACAATGATATAAGCGTTTTGTTGGGCACTAAAAAGACTATCATCAGGATCTAATCTTTTTTCTAAAAGAAGAATCAAATTTTCCATGACTTGTTTTTCGCAGCCGGGTGGGAAGGTAAATAGTGATTTTGCGTACTCGATTTCATCGTGCATGTAAGGTTCAAAACAAGCGTAGTTTTTCTGAATTGTTTCAGCTAACTCGGGATCTGTTTCAATGATAAATCGCTTTATTTCTTCCATTGACTCAAATAATGAATAAACATCGAGCCCATAAAAACTCACATCACGACCATGTAGCCACTCTGCTAGTTTTGCGATTTCTTGATTAGCCCACATCCAAGTAGGCCAGCGATGATTTTGAAGTAAAACTTCTAAGGAATTTTTTCCTGCTTTTTCGTGAATATACTGATTAAGCCGGTGTGCATCGGGCCAGTCACCTTCGACTGCAATGAAGTTAAATCCATGGTCTTCAATGAGGCGTTTAGAAATGTTTGCTCGCAATTGATAATACTCATGAGTTCCATGAGAAGCTTCGCCTAGCATGACAACTCGGGAATCCTTTAGTGAGTGAATGAGTGTATCGAAGTCTGACGGTTTTTTAAATGGAATCATGTTTTTTTCGATAGCATGTTGAATCGGATTCGATTCAATTATCACATCCCGAACGTTCTTCAGAATTTGAAGGGCGTCATCATTTTCAACTTGTTCGAAGTCCTCGTAAAATTGATTCACTGCCAAAAATTCTTGCGGAGTTAAAAGACAAACAATCTGATCAACTTTTCCGGTTAACTCTTGAATAGAAGTAGGGGCACCCACTGGAACTGCAACAATAATTTTTGCAGGACTTTGCTTTTGTAAAAAATTAACGGCAGCTTGTATTGTTGCGCCCGTGGCTAATCCGTCGTCGACAATAATCACATTCTTTTTTGTCAATCGGGGCAGGGGCTTTCCGCTGCGAAACAGTTTAATTTGGGTTTTTACTTTTTTGAGTTCACTTTCAACAACTGATTTTAAATCGTCCGCTTTAAATCCAAGTCTTAATAAAAGATTCTCGCTAAAATAAGGAGGATCACTTTCACATATCGCACCAGCTGCAACCTCAGAAAAGACGGGAACTCCAATTTTCCGAACTGCCAAAACATCTATTGGAATATC
>JANPPO010000461.1:0-2094 GCA_031428555.1 Bdellovibrionales bacterium
AGTGGCTTTACTAGCTAATGCAGATGAACGACTGACTCGCGGATTCATTTCAATTACAACCCGAGCGCCCGTTTTAGGATGAGTTGCAAACTGAATATTTGCCCCACCCGTTTCAAGACCGACTCTGTTTAAAATTTTTCGAGCTTCATCACGCATTGCCTGATATTCAACGTCAGACAAGGTTTGCTGAGGAGCCACGGTAATACTGTCGCCTGTGTGAACTCCGCAAGGATCCAAATTTTCAATTGAGCAGATCACTACGAAAGTACCGGTGTGGTCTCTCATGACTTCGAGTTCGAATTCCTTCCAGCCCAAAATACTTTCTTCAACAAGAACTTCTGAGGTCGGACTTTCGCTTAAAGCTTGAAGGAGCATGGGATGATATTCTTCCGGTGAGTAAGCAATACCGCCACCACCGCCACCTAGCGTGTAGTTGGGCCGCAAGATGAGCGGATAACCGAATCGGTCGCCGAGCTGAATACCTTTTTCGAAAGTTCGAACCATTTCGCTTTGTGGATACTTAGCACCGACTTCGTCTAAAATATTTCTGAAAAGTTCACGGTCTTCAGCCGCTTTGATTACATCCGGCGTAGCACCTAAGAGAATCGTGCCGTGTTTTTTGAGAATCCCCATCTCGTCTAATTGAAGCGCAAGATTTAAAGCTGTCTGACCACCCAAAGTCGGAATGACTGCTTGAGGTTTTTCGATTTCAAGAATTTTATCCAACGCTTCCGGAGTCAGAGGTTCAATATAAACCCGAGTCGAAATTTCAGGATCAGTCATGATGGTCGCTGGATTTGAGTTCACTAAAATAACTTCAAGGCCTTCTGCCATCAAAGCCTTACAAGCTTGAGTTCCTGAATAGTCGAACTCTGCTGCTTGACCGATAACGATGGGTCCGCTTCCGATAATGAGAACTCGCTTAATATCCTGCCTTCTTGGCATCTATAGCCCCACTTTACTGTCTTGAGAATAAATCATTTCTGGCTTCACGTGTTTGTATTGCTCAAACTTGTAACGCATTTTAATAAGTCTGAGCATAAAGTCTTCAGGATTTAAATCTGGATTCTTCTTATGCTTTTTGATTTCACCAAGAATATATTTTTCTGCCGATGCTGGATGAAAACAAAATCCACGGGTAAATACGAAATTTGAATCCCCGATTGGAATCAATCGAGCTTCAAAAATTTCTTCAGGATCAAAGCCGAAAATTTGCTTCGACTTTTTAACAACTAACTTTTCATTTTTAAAAAGATCTTTAATGTAAACATCTTCACCCTTCAATTTAATGAATTGAAAAAGTGAGTGCTTGTGTGTACGCATTTGGGCAATTAAAGTTTTTTCTGCAGCTGTAAATCGAAGATCCCGAACGTCTTCACAAACTTCAATTGGAGTTTGTCCATAACCGACGAGTTCTCTTGTGAAGAAATACCAATCGTAAAATTGCGACATTCTTTGATCAAAGAGTTCCGGATTTTCTTCATTTGGTACTGTGCTTTCGAAAAATATTCTTTTTGATTTCGATAGCTCTTCTTTGAATGTATCCCCAGCAAAGTAAGCTAGGATTTTTTCCATCAATATTTCATGATCGTTCATTTTGGAGACCCCACCATTTTATCTATAAAGAAATTAAACAGACCGTAAGCTTCGTGCGGACCAGGGCAGGCTTCCGGGTGATACTGAATACCTAAAACTTTTTTCTCGGGCGAATAGAAGCCAGCTACTGTTTGGTCGTTGAGATTTCGATGCGTGACTTTTACATCTTTCGGAAGTGAGGCTTCATCAACTGCATAGCCATGATTCTGACTGGTCATATAAATTTCATTCAAAAGATCATCTTTGATCGGATGATTACTTCCACGATGACCAAATTTCATTTTATAAGTTTTGCCGCCCAATGCGAGTCCCAAAACCTGGTGTCCCATACAAATTCCAAATACTGGAACTTTACCTATAAGATTTCGAGTTGTTTCACGCGCAACTTCAACATCTTGAGGATCGCCCGGTCCATTCGTTAACATCACACCATCTGGTTTTGCCGCAAGAATATCTTCTAATTTTGCTCTGCTTGGAAAGATGACGAGTTCGCTAGTT
>JANPPO010000462.1:0-9579 GCA_031428555.1 Bdellovibrionales bacterium
CGGCCTCGCGGGCAGATTCAGATGGAATTGTTAAATAAGGCCGGCACTGTTCTTTCAACAGTCCGAACTGCTGCTGATGGATATTTCATATTAGAAAATATTAATCCGGGTTCGTATCAATTAAGACCAAAACCAGAGCAATTGGCTTCGCTTAGACTTAAGTCTAACCCAGCCTTTGTTGTAATTGAAATACCAGAAAGCGGAATCTTAGAAGGATCCTACGACTTTACACTGACTAAAAATGAGAAATAACGATCAAGTCCAGTTTTTCTCTTAAGTTTTTTTTAATTACGACCGAACAGTTTGTTATGATCGCTCAAGCATGAGGTTTGCGCGATTGGGTCATATTTCACGTTGGGAGACAAAATGAAAATGAAAACCGCTAAGCGTATTACAGGTAGAATTTTAGCGATCACCGGTTGCGTATCTTTAATGGTAGTTCAAGCTAACGCGGCTAGTACCACTGGTACGGCTCGACAAGTTGTTGTCGCAGCGATTTCAATTGCTAACGTTTCAGATTTAGATTTCGGCACAGCACCTGCTGGTGATGCTCTTAAAACTGTTGCTCCTGGAGCAGCTGAGAACGCAGAAAACGGAAGCTTTACAGTTTCTGGTCAAGCAAGTACTGCATATACGATTTCTTTGCCAGCCGATGGTGCGGTCATTATGCAAACTGGTGCCGGTGGTGCCAATCAAACTATAGCTGTAAATAGCTTTCTTTCTTCTCCTGCAGCGGGTGCTAATGGTTTACTCAGCGCTGGTGGAACTCAGAACTTATTCGTAGGTGCTACTCGTGCTGCTTTAGGTGCTGCGCAAGTCGCAGGTACTTATACAGCTACTTACACAGTGACTGTAGTTTACTAATAACAAAAAAATATTTTCAGAGTTCTAAATTTTGAAAGTTGAGATTAAAGAGGCCTTCGTCGAGGCCTCTTTGCTTTTTGTGAGATCCTCTTCTAAGTTTAGGTATGCAAAAAATAATGATATTTTGTTTTTGGCTTCTGATTGGTCAGCAGACTTATGCCGTAGCCATTAAAATTACTACGGTATCTCAAATAGATTTTGGAAACGGAGCGCCAGGGGACGCGGCTAAACAAGTCCTTCCGAGCACAACAGACAATGCCACAAATGCAAGTTTTAACGTTACAGGGGATCCAAACCGTGCATTTACGATTGGGTTGCCTGCAACCGCTATCAATATGCAAACCGGTGCTGGGGCAACACTCGATACAATTTCTGTATCCACCTTCAGTTCCTTTCCGACGGGACCAGCGACTTTAGACGCCACAGGCAAACGAACTTTATTAGTCGGTGCGACTCGTGCAGCGCTCAGGCTCACACAAAGAGCTGGGCTTTACTCTGGATCCTACTCTATCACCGTTGTTTACTAAGCTCGTACGTGCTGGAATCATAATATGTATAAATCACTGATATTCCTTTTTATATCCTCTATTGCGCTAGCTGATCTGCAGGTTTTTCCTCTGCGAGTCTTACTTTCTGAAAAAGATCGAAACACTCAAATCTCGGTTCGGCATCGTGGAAAAACTCCAATGAAATATCGAATCACAACGGTGTTTTATAAAATGAGTCCTGATGGGACGATGAAAATTCTAGATAAGAAGCAAGTTACTGAAAAGTCAGCAGATAGCCTCTTCAGATATTCACCAAAGCAAGTTTTATTAGAACCTGATATTGAACAAGTCATTCGCGTCGTTATGCGAGCCCCAGCTGATTTGCCAGAAGGTGAATACAGAACGCACTTACATTTTGAAGGTATAGAGGACGCTAGTGAAAAGCCCGCTACCCAAGAAAAAGCTTCCGATCCTCAAATGATTTTGAAGGCTAGGATGGCAGTTGCTATTCCTATTATTGTAAGAAAAGGAAACCCAACATTTAAGGTCACATTAACTGATTTAAAATACGTAAAGACTTCTGATCAGAAACCGGCCTTTTCTGTGGATATGAAACGAGAAGGCAATGGAATCCCATTTGGAACATTTGAAGTTCTGTCACTTATCGCAGGTAAAGAGCCCAAAGTTGTAGGGGTGGTGAATGGAGTTTCAAGTTACATCGATTTTCGAAACGTAACCTTTCCACTCCTTGAGGCACCGATAGTGCCGGGAAAGCTTAAAGTTGTTTTTAAAAAACCAGCGGCTGATGGTGGTGAGGAAATTTCAAGTGCCGAAACTGAGCTTAAGTAGACGATTTACTTATCTCTAGTAAATTAATTCCAGAGTAAAAGTTCCTTCATAGTTGCCAATTTGTTGATCTGGTTGAAGCGAAGCGCGACTGGCACCTACGTAAATAATTTGCTTTCCTGAAGAATTCAATTGGCCGATCTTTTCCGAGGCCATGATATTCGTAATTTTGATTTTTTGATTCGGAAGAAGTCCGTCTTGCGTTGTCAGGGTTACTTCCGAGGGCAAATTTATTTGAAATGCCGAATGTGGTTCACCAGAAACTTTGAAGTACGCACTCTTTTCATTTCCCGGCTTAATCCTGTCTAAACTAGAGTGTAGTGCGGCAGCTGTCAGCGCTAGCGGCTGAGACGCTTCAACATATACAGCGCTAAGGACTTTCATCGTTGCTTTGCCAACTTCAGATATTGCCTTAGCAGAAGAGGAAATAAGAAGAAACCAAGTCATAATCAGGATAAAAGTAAATTTTATTTTCATATCATCTCCGGTTACGTGCTGCGATTGATGAACTAGTCTAAAAAATTGTTATAGTGATAAATAATACTCAATAACGAAAGTTGCTTCGTATGTGCCAGCAGGAGCTTCCGTAAAATCAGACTGAATATTATAAGTTGGATTTGGAAAATCCGCATGAGTTAAAACGTTTTGTGAACTTGGAATAGTATAAGTTTGTAGAATCGTTGCATTCAGGTCTTCAAAACCAACCATTTCAGGCCCTGCATCAACCTGTCCCGCTTCAAGAGGTGCGCCGTACCCAGTCAAAGTGTTGCGGAAACCTTCTCCAACGCCGATTGTATAGATCAGGATCCACGCTGTGCCACAGCGTTCAGTGCCAGAATCGCCGCATACATTTAAGTTATCATCGTATAAATTTGTGATTGCTATGTTTCCAAAATCTATTTGTGTGTTGCTTAAAGCAGGAATTGCAAAATTAGACCAATCAACAGTCATTGTGCTAATTGCTGCATTCTCAGTTAAGCTTTGGCTAATTGATTGGGAAACAGCTCTTTGCATTCCAAGTTTCATCATCTGATCACCAGATTGAGCCATATCAGAGCTAATAAGGTGTGTTGTGCGTGACTTGATCACTCTTCCGTTTCCAGGAGCACCAATCGGAGCAAGCTCAGCTTTTGAACTTGCAGCAGGTGCACAACCGATTTGTAGAACCAGAAAACCAAAGATAACTGAGTTTGCAACTAAACGTACTGAATTCACAACGGCCTCCATGTGAATTAGTATGGTTTGGTAGTGTTAAGGAAATTTGACGAGATTATTACTTTTTGGTGACAAATCTCAGAGTGAGACAATCAAATGAAATCGCCTAAGCCGTAGGCTTGCAGAAACGATAACCGGCACCGCGAACAGACTGTAAGAGTTCTGAATGAGCTCCCATTTTCTGTCTCAATTTGGAAATAGTCGCATCAACACTACGATCATTTACAAACCGGGTTTCACCCCATATTTGATCCAGTAGTTGCTGGCGACTCAAGACGTGATCGATATGAGTTAGGAAAAAGTAGAATACACGGTACTCTAAAAAACTTAATTGTAAATCAATTCGTTGTTGGCCTTCAAGTACCGTAATAATTTGTGTTACCGGATTAGCTTGAAAAGGCCCCACTGTCAGTAGGCGGCTTTCGACTTGAGTGTGAGAAGCATTTTTAATTTGAAAGGCGACTCTTGCGCGGAGCTCTCGTAAATCGACTGGTTTAGGAATATAGTCGCTTGCACCAAGGGAAAACCCAATTAATTTATCTTCAATATCAGTTCGACCAGAAAAAATAATGATAGGAGTCTTTTCGGTCTTGGAGTTTGCTCTTAAGGTTGCACAAAATTTGTATCCATCCATTTGTGGAAGGCCTACGTCTACGATGATTAGATTAAAAACAACTTCATTAATTTTTTGAATTGCAGTTTCGGCATCACCTACAGATTCCACTTCGTATTCGGCACTAAGAGCGTCGCAAAGCACTTTGCGCATTTCGGGACAGTCTTCAATTACGAGGATCTTAGAGAGTGGCATAGTCTCTATTTTAAGGAATTTGAGTAACTCGAGTCAAAGTTCAAATTGAAAGGTCTCATAATTCGCACAATAGTTGTGGGAATTGTCTTTAACTAATAGTGCAATATTAAAAAAAATTAAAGAGGCGAGGATGGGGGCACTGGATTTGCACTTTTAGTCACTCAACTGACTGAAAACTAAGTCATTGATTATGGGGTCTCGTTTTATCCGGCTGATTGGGAGGATTGCCACTCAGCCAAAAGTAGAGACTGTGGCATCACAATTTAATTTAAGACCTCGGAGGGTTACATCATGTTTCAACAAAATTCTTCTTTTCATTCTTTGCGTGCAGGCTTTGCTGGTGCTTGCGCACTTAATGCGCTACACGAAGCAGCTCGGGTTACATTGCCGAATGCACCACAAGTTGACCAAATTGGTATGCGCGCAATTGACAAAATTCTAATACCAAGAGGAATTGTGTTATCCCAAATGAATTTACGAAGAGTTGCTTTTTTGGGCGATATTATTTCAAACACTCTTTACTACGCGGCTATTTCAAAAGTTGCGAGTTCAAAAAGTCGCTCTTCAGTGTGGAAGTGGGCTACAATCCTTGGACTTGGAGCAGGAGTCGGCGCTGTTGTGTTGCCACCAAAAATAGGCTTAGGGCAGCAACCAAGTCGTAATTTTCCAGTGACGGCTTCGTTAACAGTTTTATGGTACCTGACGGGTAGTCTGGTAACAGCCGGTGTTTTGAATAGATCAAAACCCTAAAAATATTTTTTAAGGTTTTAATAAATCATCTTTACGAGGCTGAACCAACAATGGATTGGCTTCAGCTAAGCGCATAAGATCCTTGTCTTGAGTATCTTCAGGTCTCTCTGGCTTTTGACGCTTTTCTTCTAAGTTGACCGCAGCTTGTTCTTTTATCTGGTGTTTTCTTTCCTGGACTTGCGAGCTTGCTTCTTCTTTCGAATCAATCATCTGAACCTTTAAGGTATCAGAGAAAACGACTTCACGAGCTTCATCAGGAAGAGTAATTCCATTAGCGAGTAATATTTCCTTAATATGAATAATCGCCCTTGAGCGGACTCGCGGCTGGTTTGTTTCTTTAATATTAAACCAAAACATTACTTTTAAATTCACACTTGAAGTTCCCAAAGAATCAGCAATGACGCTGATTTCAGGATCCGTTAGTACGCCACGAACTTCGGGCAAGCTTTTCATAATCACATCTTGTGCTCTACTAATCGAATCAGAGTAAGAAATGCCAACTGTAAAGGATGTTCTTGTAAGCGGATTTGCTGTTCGATTTTGAACGACAGACTGGATGACGGTTGAATTCGGAATTAGAATCAAATTTCCATCCAAATCAATAATGGTAGTTCCACGCATACTGAGGTTCTGTACGTAGCCCAGGTGTTCGCCGATCTCGATCAGATCTCCTTTTGTGAAAGGACTTCTCATTGCAAGCAAAAGACCTGCTAAATAGTTTTCGGCAATTCCCCGAAACGCTAATCCTAAAACTAAGCCTAACATTCCTGTACCACCGATAATGGTCGTTGCCAGGCTCGAAAGTCCGGCCGTTCGCAAGATAAGGTAGAAGAAAAATAACCATATAGGCAGTAGCGTAAGCTTAGAAACCGTCGTCAGCAAAAACGGATTAAAAATTCTTTTCTCCCAAAGAGAATGAACTGCACGATTCAGAAAGCGATTCAAAAGGAAAAACAGAAACAGCAAGGCCATTGCCAATAGAATTTTTGGCAATGCTCTTTTTGCAAGTTCAATTAGTCTTTTAACTTCGTTTGCGGCAGGAGCTAAGTCTGTAATAGGAGTTGTGCTTAATTCGGCCTTATTGATGACTGCTACGACTGACGGCAAACGATCTGCGGTTTTAGAAAGCCAATCAAGCTGTTGTTTATCTTCAGCATGCCCTTCGATTAGGACCATCCCATCCAGCACGGAAACTCGGAGCTCAGGAAACCACCCCGCTTGTTTGATCATACTATTTAAAACGCGTAAAGTTTCCGCATCGGACGTCGCATCGGGATTCTTTGCCATTTTTGTTTTATCTTCAAACAAATGATCTGCTGCTGATTTCGCAGAAGTTGATGGAAGTTTTAAGGTCTGAGCGTTTGCTACTTCTAAGAAAGTTACTAAAAATGAAAAACAGAGGAGAATTAGATTTATTTTCATTTCTCATTTATATCACGCCAAAACTGATTATCAATTACGATTTATGCAGTTGATATCTTAAATTGGCGAAGCTAATCTGCTATTCTTCCTACCTAAGCGAAGAAGTGCACAACAAACACGGAGTCATTTAATGGAAATTCCTCAAATCATTTTTTTGATTATTATGGTCATATCTGTGATTTTATTCGTCTCTGAAGTTCTCAGAGTCGACGTTATTGCCGTACTTATTATATTGGCGCTCACATTAACAGGTTTGCTTGATGCAAAAGCTGCGTTTTCGGGTTTTGCGAGTGAGCCGGCGATCATCGTTGCAGCTGTTTTCATACTCTCTGCAGGGCTTTCGTTAACTGGTGTGACCGATGCAATTGGCAGGCTGGTCGCAAGTTGGTCAGGTAATAGCGAAGTCCGAGCTAACCTTGTGATCATGATATCAGTTGCGGCACTTTCAGCATTTACCCATCACCTTATGGTCACTGCGATGATGCTTCCGATAGTCATGAAAATTTGCAAAGAGAAATCACTTCACTCTTCAAGACTTCTAATCCCAATGGCGACCGCGGCCTCACTTGGAACAACTTTAACTCTTATCGGTGCGCCGGCGTTTCTTTTGGCAAATAGCATTTTGACTCGATCTGGCGAAGCCAGTCTTGGAATTTTCACCGTAGCTAAAGTGGGTGGACCCCTTTGTTTGGTCAGTTTTCTGTTTATTGTTTTAATGAAATGGATTTTGCCAAGAAAATCTGGAATTGAAGATAATGATGATCGATTTAAGCTAACTGAAATTTCAACTGAGCTTATCATCCCTGAAAATAGTAAATGGATTGGCCTCACTTTTAAAGAATTAAAAGAGGCTAGTGAAAAGAGATTTCAGATTTTTGGGTGGCTACAAAATGGTAAAATTCAAGATCAGCACCGCCCAGAGCGGACTCTCAAAATGGGTGACGTATTCTTGGTGAAAATTGGATCGGATGAATTAGTTTCGATCGAAGAAAAATTAGGACTTGCTTTAAAAGCCGTCAAAAAATTTGGCAACGAAGTTTCTGAAGGGAATACCTCATCACTTACAGAAGAAGAAGGTCGAATTTTTGAGGGTGTTATTGCGCCCAGATCTGAATTCATCGGCAAAACTTTATCCGAAATCCATTTCTTTCATCGTTATGGTGCTGCTGCAATTGGCGTCTGGAGAAAAACCGGTTGGATTTTAAATGAAACAGCTGTAACGCCACTTAGAGAAGGCGATCTTATAGTCTTATGGGGCCCCGAAGAAAAGCTTGAGCAGTTAACTCGGCACCGCGGGTTTCTGATGTTTTTACCCTTTAACGCAAAGTCGACTAAAAGAATTAAAATGCGTCTTTCCGGTGGCATAATGGCGGCGTCAATTTTAGTTGCAGCAATGGGTTGGGTTCCAGCACACGTCGCATTTGTAGCGGGCGCATTAGCTATGATATTAACCCGATGTTTATCAGTCGAACAAGGTTACGACTCGATTGAAACTAAAATCTTTGTGATGATTGCAGGTGTGATTCCGTTAGGAATCGCCATGGAAAAAACGGGTGTTGATAAACTCTTGGCTCAGTTTGTTGTTCAGTATACTCAAGGTTGGGAGCCGATTGCCATGCTGATGGTTTTTTTCTGGTTTGCAGCTTTTGTTACTCAAATTCTTTCAGATGCCGCTACAACCGTCTTACTTGCGCCTATTGCTTTAGCTTTTGCGAAATCGGCTCAAATTTCCCCAACTGCTGCTGTTATAACTGTCACGATAGGGGCGGTTGCTTCGTTTCTAACTCCTATTGGCCATCACGGTAATTTATTAATTTTAAGTCCCGGCGGTTACAAATTTTCTGATTTTCTAAAAATTGGGCTGCCACTCACGATGATTATATCAATTATGACTTGTTACTTGTGTTTGATGATCTGGGGCACGTGACAAGTGCTTCGCTGATATCGTGACATCTGAGGTTAAAATCTGTAAGGATTGGGAATGGTTCTCAATCCGCGACTACGCCGTATTCGCCAAATCGTACTTCGCTCGCTTGCTTATTTCTTCATCGCCAGTTTCGCGTTGGTTCTTTTCTTTCGCTTTGTTCCTGTTCCGCTAACGCCGCTTATGTTTTTTCGAACAACGGGTTCCATTTTCAGCGGCCCGTTTATTGGAATTCAAAAAGACTGGGTGCCGATCGAAAAAATATCTCCTCGAGTTCAAGCCGCGGTTCTAAATGCAGAAGACTATCGGTTTTATCAGCACAACGGTTTTGATTACAAAGCTATTAGAAAAGCGATGGAGTATAATAAAACTCACAAACGAAAAAAGGGCGCGAGCACGATTTCTCAACAGACAGCGAAGAATGTTTTCCTATGGCCTGATCGAAGTTGGCTCCGAAAAGGATTTGAAGCTTATTTTACTCTTCTGATTGAAGCTGTTTGGCCGAAAGAGCGAATTTTAGAAGTTTATTTAAATGTGATTGAATTAGGGCCAGGCGTTTACGGAGTAGAAGCTGCCTCTCAAAAGTATTTTAAGCGGAAAGCTGCAAACTTAAATTCAAATCAAGCAGCTTTGATTGCAGCGGTCTTACCTAATCCACATAAATTTAAAATTGATCGACCGTCTAGATATGTTTTGTTGCGCCAGCAGCGGATTCAGAATCGCGCTGCTAAAAACTGACGCTAAACTATTTGACCATCTGACATGATAAACGAGTATTAGCTCGCGGGCCGTGATAAAGAACCAAAGCTTTGCCTTTTAATTGCGGAGCTTTACCAGCTTTTAAAGTAACTGCTTTTGACTTCGCATTTCCAGAAAACTTATCACCCTTTTTAACAATGAACTGTGCCACTTTAAGTGGTTTTGATTTCGCATTTTTTTTGCAGCTTTTTTCCACGAACAGCATGTATTTACCAGATTTTACTTTGGCCGCTGTAAATGCAATCTTAACGCCTTTGCCATCTTCTGTAATTACGGCTTGTGCAGTCGATTTTTTTGGAAGCTTAAATTTGACAGTTCTTTTAACTAACTGTGCTTTAGGTTTTGCTTTTGTTGATGGAGTGGCTGGAACTGAAGGTGATTGTGGTTCAGGTTGCTCTGGTTGGTCAGCGCTGTAATCGTCGCTACCGTCTGCAGGTTCGCCTGCAGCTAATGGATTCGAAGCACCGGTTTCTTCAGAAGTGGTTGGATAGTTCGTTTCAGGA
>JANPPO010000463.1:0-3257 GCA_031428555.1 Bdellovibrionales bacterium
TCTTGCGAAATTTGTATTTTCTGAAAGAAAGCCGTAGCCAGGGTGAATAGCATCAACGCCCGCTTCTTTAGCAACAGCGATGATCTTTTCATAATTAAGATAAGACTCTTTACTTGGCGCAGGTCCGACGTTGTAAGCCTGATCGGCTAAGAATACGTGTAAACTTTCACGGTCAGCATCACTAAAAATCGCGACCGAACCGATTCCTAATTCGCGACATGCACGAGTAATACGAATCGCAATTTCGCCCCGGTTTGCTATCAGAATTTTTTTGAAAGGAATATTCATCATCTTAAAACTCCGATTAAAGGGGAATATTCCCGTGTTTTTTAGCTGGGGTCATTTCGTGTTTATGTTTTAACATTTCAAGCGAATCAATAATGCGCTTTCTTGTTATAGCCGGTTCGATGACTTCATCTGTGTAGCCAAGCTCTGCAGATGCGTACGGATTACTAAATTTCTTTTCGTATTCAGCAATCAGTTCTGCACGCTTTGCAGGGCTGTCTTTAGCTTTAGCGATTTCTTCTCTGAAAATAACGTTTACAGCGCCTTCGGCACCCATGACTGCAATTTCAGCCGACGGAAATGCTAAGTTAACATCTGATCTTAAAAGTTTTGAACCCATCACGATATAGGCGCCACCGTAAGCTTTTCTTGTGATCACGGTAATTTTTGGAACTGTTGCTTCGGCATAAGCGTAAAGCAATTTTGCACCGTGAGTAATGATGCCGTTCCATTCCTGATCTTTACCTGGCAAGAAGCCTGGTACGTCAACAAAGCTGACAACAGGTATATTGAAAGCATCACAGAACCGAATGAATCTTGCGGCTTTTCTTGAAGCTTCGATGTTCAGGCAACCCGCTAAAACTTGCGGTTGATTTGCAACGATTCCAACAGGTCTTCCATTGAAGCGCGCAAAACCAACAATAATATTTTGGGCATAATGCTTATGAATTTCCAAAAAATAACCTTCGTCTACGCATTCAGTAATGACACCCAACATATCGTAAGGTTTTTTAGGATTATCAGGAATCATCGAATTTAAATTTTCAACAATGCGGTCAGGTCGATCGTTTGTTGGTAAAATCGGAGCATCATCAATATTGTTAGCAGGTAAGAAACTTAAAAGTTCGCGGATCATCAGTAAACAATTTTTATCATCTTCAGTGGCAAAGTGCGCTACACCCGATTTTTGAGAGTGTGTAAGAGCCCCGCCCAAATCTTCTTTTGTTACATCTTCGTGAGTTACGGTTTTAATAACATCAGGCCCCGTTACAAACA
Organism: Bdellovibrionales bacterium; assembly: GCA_031428555.1. Lineage (GTDB taxonomy): Bacteria > Bdellovibrionota > Bdellovibrionia > Bdellovibrionales > Bdellovibrionaceae. The sequence goes on from JANPPO010000463.1 coordinate 1,282, forward strand.
TGTAAGAAGAATTTTTCACCATGAAAATAAAGTCAGTAATCGATGGAGAGTAAACCGCACCACCAGCACAAGGCCCCATGATCGCAGTAATTTGTGGGATCACGCCGGAAGCTAAGACATTCCTTGTAAAGATATCAGCGTAACCGCCTAAAGATTCGATTCCTTCTTGAATTCTTGCGCCACCAGAATCATTTATCGAAATAAACGGAGCACCATTCTTGATCGCAAAATCCATCACCTTACAAATTTTATTGGCTTGAGTACGGCTCATTGACCCGCCGATGACTGTAAAATCCTGGCTGGATACATAAACGAGTTTACCGTTTACGCGTCCGTAGCCCGTGATAACTCCGTCACCTGGAACTTTATTATTTTCCATTCCGTAATTTGTGCATCTGTGAGTAACAAATCGATCCATTTCAACAAAGCTTCCCGGATCAAGTAAGACATCAAGTCTTTCGCGGGCAGAGAGTCTATTTCCCTTTTTTTGTTTTGCAATCCGGTCTGAACCACCACCGTCCATCGCCTTTTGATTGCGATTTTCGAGGTCTTTAAGCTGCTGCTGCATCTTTTCGGTCATCATAATAAAAGAATCCTTTTTAAATTAGAAAAAATTAAGGGTAAGCGCGGCCGTAGAGTCTTGGGAAGGCTGCGGTTTCACGGACGTGCGGAAGCCCACAAATCCAAGTTACTGCGCGCTCAAGCCCGAGTCCGAAGCCAGAGCTGGGAACTCCACCGTATCGACGAAGATCAAGGTACCATTCGAAATCTTTCATATCGAGTTTGTGTTCGTGAATTTTCGAAATTAATTTTTCAATGCTTTCTTCGCGCTGACCACCGCCGATAATTTCGCCGTAGCCTTCGGTTGCTAACAAATCACAACCCATTGCGTACCCAGGTTCTTTTGGGTCTTCCTTCATGTAGAAAGCTTTAATTGCTGAAGGATAGTGGTGAACAAACACAGGCTTATCAAACTGAGAAGATACAATTGTTTCATCTGGGGCGCCGAAATCGTCACCTACGATAAAGTTTGGATTTTCTTTTAAAATGATCGCAGCCGCTTCTTTGTAATGAAGCTTAGGAAAAGGAGCTATGATGTTTGCTAACTTTGAAATATCACGCTCTAAAATTTTCATTTCTTCTTGGCGGTTTTTGAGAACTCGCTGAACGATGTATTCCATGAAAGCTTCAGCTAATTCCATATTGTCGTACATGTCGTTAAACGCAACTTCAGGCTCAACCATCCAGAATTCAATTAAGTGACGGCGAGTTTTAGATTTTTCTGCGCGGAATGTAGGGCCGAAGCAATAGGCTTTTCCGAACGCGCGGGAAGTTGCTTCCATGTAAAGCTGACCACTTTGAGACAAATACATCTTTTCATCAAAAAACTTTGTCTCAAAAAGATTTGAAGTTCCTTCGCACGCACTTGGAGTGAAAATCGGAGCGTCAGTTAACGTGAAGCCGCGACCATCAAAGAAATCATGAATTGCAGAGATGATTTCATGACGAACTCTTAAGATAGCATGTTGTCTTTTTGATCTAATCCAAAGGTGACGATTTTCCATAAGGAAATCTGTACCGTGATCTTTTGGAGAGATCGGATAGTTTTCGCTTTTTCCGATGATCTCGAAATTTTTTGCGCCGATTTCAAAAACATTATCGTGCTTAGGATGCTTTTTTACGAGCCCAGTTAATTTCAGTGATGTTTCTTGAGTGATCTGATCAAAATTTGTAAGCGCTTCTTCTTCGCATTCGCCTTTAAAGAAAACGCACGAAATAATTCCGGTGCCGTCTCTGAGTTCTAAGAATTTAACTTTTCCAGAAGATCTAACTTGATAAGCCCAACCTTTGAGCTCGACAGTTTCTCCGACGTGATTTTTTAAATCCGCAATATAAGTCCGCATAATGTGATGTCCTCTTGCTTACCCAGTTCGGGCGCTTTGCTAATCAAAACACAAAGAGGAAAGCTATCACAT
>JANPPO010000464.1:0-1876 GCA_031428555.1 Bdellovibrionales bacterium
TCCCACATTTAATTTACTTCTGGGTTGCGATGAATAGGTGTTGTTCAAAGAAAATGAAAGCAGCGCTTCCTCTGTGGCTACCGTTTTACCGGGAAAACTATTGATCTTGAGACGAAAGAATTATTATTAAAAATGAGTTCAGCCACGATCGATCGAAGGCTAAAAGATTACCGTGAAAACGCTGATCAAATCGGAGGGATATCGGCAACAAAAAGTTCGTGGGTGAAGAGCAAGATCCCGATTAAGTTACTGGATCATAAAGTTATAGAGCCAGGTTTTATGGAATCCGACACTGTTGCGCACTGTGAAAATAGTTTATCGGGAGAGTTTATAAATACGCTGACGGTAACGGATCTTTTTTCAGGCTGGACAGAGAACCGAGCGATGTTAACAAAGACGTCAGAGCAGGTTGTAAAACAAGTCAATAGTATCGAATCAAGGTTACCGTTTAGGATGCAAGGCTTCGCATCTGATAATGGGAGTGAGTTTTTGAATCACGATCTTCACTTTTATCTTCGCAAAAGAGATAAGCCAGTTGAGTTCGTCAGGCGAAGGCCCTACAAGAAAAACGACAATGCCCATGTGGAGCAGAAAAACTTTACACATGTGAGATCTTTGTTCGGTTACGATCGCTACGAGGATCCGGAGCTTGTGCAGATGATGAACGAGATTTACCAAGCGTACTGGAATCCTTTATGGAACTATTTTACTCCGTGTTTAAAACTACAATCAAAAATCAGAATAGGTGGTCGAATTAAAAAGAAATACGATGTCCCTAAAACTCCAGCCCAAAGACTCATTGATCATCCAAGACTTCCTTCCCCGCAAGCAAGCTACCTAAAAGAACAACTGCGTGGCAGAAACCCGTTCTGGCTTAAACAACAACTTGATAAAAAACTTAAAGAATTTTTTGAACTTGTCGAAAAGAAGAAAGCCAACTCGAAAGTGGCTTCTTGATGAGCTGCACCGATAGTGTCTAGTTACCGTGAGTCAATACGTCTATTGCGTAACACTTTATGTCACCTAGGTTTTAAGCAAGATTTTATTTTCCCTTCTCGCGTATAAGCGAGATCATTGCTAACATAAATGAAATCTCAATTTGGGACAGGTCCTCAAATTGCAATTCACCTTTACATGAAAATATTAATTTACTCTTTGTTAATCTGTTTTTTAACGTTACCAGTTCTTGCTGCTCGCGGTGACAATCTTTATTTTGAAATTTCCAATGGCGCAGAACCCGTGAATTTTATCGCAATGGGAAGAGCAAGCATGGGATTTGTCGAAGGTCGTAGTACTCTATATTTTTATGTCGCCGAGCCAGACGACAATGGCAAAGAATCAAAGGAAGTTCATGTTACAAAGATTTTTCCATATAAAGAACTTCTAAACGTTATGGGGGCTTTGGAAACAATCGGCAGACAGGCACCAGTGGTCGTATCGTGGGATGCAAATTCTGTATCAAGTCAAAAAATGATTTTAAATAAATCAAGTAACATGGGTTTAATTGGCGCACTAACCGGCGGTGCTTTGGGAGCAGTGCTTGGCTCTATGCTGGATGGATTAGCGCAAAAAGAAAATATAATCGCTGAAGCTGATTTGAGTCATATTAAAATTCGCATTGGTGATGGCGAACATTATCGTTTGGATGTTTTTTTAAAAAAGGTAAAAAATGAAATGTCTTACTTGCGTCATCCATTTGGCGGAAGGGCGCAGCATTCAGGTGAGGCGGCAAAACGCGTAGCAGAAGTGCTTTGGAAATCCCAAGCTTCAGTAAAGACTTGTGATAGTTTACTTGCACGATAATTATTAAGCCTGACATCTTGCTGATAGCAATCTGCAGTTGAATTAAACAATCTCAATGAAAGATATTTTACTT
>JANPPO010000465.1:0-4144 GCA_031428555.1 Bdellovibrionales bacterium
TTCGATGGGTTTTTTGTATTCAACGTCCTCAAAAGCGGGCGACCAAGTTCCAGAATTGAGATGTTCAACCGCACCGATAATTTCATGACGAGTTCGATGAGTGTGACCATAAACGACGCGCTTAACTTTCGTAATAACTGCTGTCATCGCCAAAATTCGATCATCTGGCTCTTTATATGATGAAACCATCGACATTACGGAGCGAGAGTAAAACAAAAAGAATGGAACGAACGCGGTTGCTGGAATGAATCCCCAAAATAATGAAATACCAAATGCAGCTTTCAAAACTGTAAAAATATAAAAGATTACCATAAAGGCTAAAAGAATTAAAAACGCACGATCAAGCCACAGCTCGCGCGCGATTAAAATTGGATTTGAAGATGCTGGCGGCACGATGAGTTCTTTCATCTCACGAATCATTCTAGGTTCAGCGTTTGCTTTTTCGGCCATCTGCTCAACCCGGTTTTCGATTGTGAAAGCATTTCTCAATGGTGCTGCGATTCTATCTTGAATTGTTCTTTGCAACGTTAGAACGGCTCCACCAAACCAAGTGAAAACTAAAAATGGCTGAGCCTTCACCATGTATCTTAGAAAGATACTGATATAATCACGGATCGACATAATATAATTATTATCCGTGTGCGGATTAAAGAACCCCAAGCCATTCATAATATAACGGCAGGCAATGTTTCCAAATGGAAGTTTCAGATAAATATTATTATAGCCCCGAACAAAGGGATTCACTGGATCTTCACACTGACAATATGGATCATACTGATTTCCGTGTTCGACGAGCGTGTCTTGATTACTAATAAAAAACCATTCAACAAAACGAACCCGGTCTTGTTCTTTTGCAGATAATTTTAAGTGGTCCCTGATTTCAGTTTGAACATCTGGAAAGTGGAGTTCTAAATCGTGATTACCCATAACAAAGACCACTTTATTTCCGCGCTTAATAAAATCTGAAAGCGCTGATATAAAAGGCTTGTGATCATCTAAGATCTTTTTAATTTTATATTTCGACTTATCTGCCTTGGGCTCAAGGCCGCGTTTTCTTTCTAACCATGAAACCCTAAATGTAGGCTCTGCAGGAATTGAAAGAACGCTATCAAAATCAAAAATGTCTCCATTTAAAATAAGCTCAACACTTTCGCCGCCGGCTCTTTCTTCAATGTGAAGAAGAAAATCAGAAAGGGCGTCGTCAAAAAAGAATTGTTTCGTTTTATACTTTTTCCACAACGGATATTTTTCATTCAATGGTTCTTCTTCCGTTAAATGCAAATCGCTAATAATGGCTGTGTATTGAGAATACTTAAATATGTCCGACATTGCCTTCTAGTTTAGAAGAGCCTATGTTGATTGGTAAAGCATGAAAATGAAATCTCCTTTTCTTATTCTAGGTATGGGTAAAAGTGGTCTAGCGGCGAAACGCCTCTTGATCCTTCTTGGCGTTCCAGCGGATCAAATTAAAACTTTCGATGAAAAAACAAATCCCGTGGATTTTTCGTCATTTAACGATTTTGCATCTTTTAAGCCTGGCACTTTAGTTGTTTCACCTGGCGTTCCTCTTAAAACTCCGTGGATTAAGGCTTTATTAAAAAACGGCTGCGGATTGACCAGCGAACTTGATTTGGCTGTTCAAAACATGCCAACAGAAAGAATTATCGGAATTACAGGTTCAATGGGAAAAAGTACGACAACGACCTTGCTCGGAATTGGCGCAGAATCATTTTGCCCAAATGTTTTCGTTGGTGGAAATCTTGGAATTCCTTTAGCTGAATATGTTTGTGACGTTCTAGACAAAAAAAGAGAACGGGCCGAATGGGTCATTTTAGAGCTTTCAAGCTACCAATTAGAAAACGCAGCTTCGCTTCAGGTAGAAGTTGGCATATTAACGGCACTTTCTCCGAATCATCTGGAGCGATACGATGATCTTGATGAGTACTACGGAACAAAATGGTCTTTGAAAGATCGCTGCAAGCGCGCTTTTTTGCTTAACTATGATAATGCGGAAGTTGAACGTTGGTGTGGAAACAGACTTGACCCATTGTGTGGACCCGTAAGTGCCCAAGATTATGAATTTGAAGATGCAAAGCTCATCGGAAATCATAATAAGCAAAATTTGGCGCTCGCTTTTTCAACTGCTGATTTTTTAAAATGGCCCGACACTTCGCTAGAAGCCATGAAAGAATATCGGGGGCTCGCCCACCGAATTGAATTTGTAACTTCAAAAGATGGGGTTCAGTTCATCAATGATAGCAAAGCTACAACAGTTGAAAGCGTTCTTGCGGCTGTTGAAGCCTGTCTTCCATTGGTGTCTGCGGATGGAATCCTGCATTTGTTTATCGGTGGGCGCGATAAGAATCTTCCTTGGGAACATCTAAGTCGGCTGACTCGACATGGAAAAATTATGTATCACTTTTTTGGCGAATGCGGCGAACTTGCCCAGCGAAAATCGCAATTGCCCGGAAGCATTTCGGTTACTCTTAAAACTTTGCTCTCTACTTTTAAAGCCAAATCAGGTGATGTTGTTTTATTAAGTCCCGGCGGATCAAGCTTGGACGAATTTAAAAATTTCGAATTACGTGGAGATGTTTTTAAAAAGTGGGCTTCAACTTAAAGTTGAATCACATTTAAGACATTTGGAATCGTCGGCATGTAAACCGCGCGAACTGTTTTTTCGCCAGCTGCTTGAATCGCAAATTCTGTTACTTCCTCTTCAGGATCTAAAATAAAAAACCCGCCGCCCGCTGTGCCGTATTTTCCATCAAGCACTTGTCCTTGAGAATCAAAGTAGACAACTTGTGCCGTTTTTGATCCAACGGCCTCAACTCTGAATGGTTTTTCAGCGCCAATACCTAAAACAACTTTATTTCTAACAGGTCTTTCAAGCTTTGCTTGAGATAAAATGCTTTCCACCCAGTCACTTGAAACCATCGGGAAGTTATAGAGCTCTTCACCTGGACTTAAAATAAATTGAGCAGTCATATATTTTTTGTTCAAAGGATTAACAAGTGCATAAGCAGTGTCGTAGTTATCTTGAACATTTACGTCTTTTTGTCCACTTTCGACAACAACGTCTTCTTCATAGTTTTGCAATGTCACCACTGCACCTTGGGACGTTTTATTTACGAGATCATATGTGGCGATTCTAACCGTTCGTTTTCTTTCAGTCGCATCGATATCTGCTAAAGAGAGTTGGTTTTCTCTAACTGAAATGTTTTGAAAACCCATAAACTGATTTCCGCGGTTCGCTCTTAAAGAGTATTCGCCGTCCGCTAATCCCATAATTGTGTAAAGCCCGTGGGACGCAGTCGATTTTTGATTTGGATCAGGAATATAAAATTCGTTTAAATAAAGTGGCTTGATATCATCGCGGCCTTCGACTTCGACTTCAGCTCCTGCGACAGCTTTTCCTTCGTTCATCGCTCGGCCCCAAGCGGTACCAGTTGGGCTGCCGGGAACAGTTCTTCCTGCATCCGAAGCCCATTGGTTCAAGGCATTGTATGCTTTGCGATTCGGAATCATCGCACCGCGATCAGCTGTGTGTCTGTTTGAAACCATTCGAGTTCGCGGGTGATTGGCCGCAACGATTGTTGTGACAACTGTTGATCCTGAATCTTCCATGTTCTCGAGGGTTGTTTCAAAAGCTGCCGCTACATTTTTAGCGTCTGGATTATCATAATCGTAGAAATCAATTACGCGTGCTTTTGTTGAAGGGCGGGACGCGGCTTCTCTAAAAAGTTTAGGCGCCACTTCTTTGCTGGTATTTTTCGCGACCACGGGGATTGTTGCTAAAGGCTCTTTATATTTATCTGAAAAAGCTAAGACGTCTTTATATCTGGCAACAGATAAGAGTGGACCTTGGGTCGTTGATTTGTTTACACCCTTAATTCGATCTAAGGAAAAACAGCCTTCGCCGATAATTTCAGATCTGCTGCCCCGAAGTCTTGCGCAAACATGCCCTTCGTTGCTTGAAAGTTTGATCGCATAAGTCCCTTTAATAATATCGACGTCACCGAACTCTAAAACAGTTCCTTTATTCTCTTGGTGAATCTCGATTCTGTGCTCATCTGTTAATGCAAGGCCTTGCTTAAGCTCAAGGGGCCCTGAAATTGTAAGGTGAGAAAGCGCATCGCCACGT
>JANPPO010000466.1:0-5643 GCA_031428555.1 Bdellovibrionales bacterium
GGTTAACAATTTCTTCCACCATTTTTGTGGCCGGTGGCCCCCATAAAACATCTAACACAATCTTGCCTCGACGGTACCTATCACTGTTCAACACTCAACACGCAAAACTCGGCAATCGGCACACCGAACTTATCACTCGGCACTCTTCAATCCGCACTCACCACTCGACACTTCATAATCGGAGCTCGGAACTCAATATTCCTCACTCTGGTGAAATTATAACTCTGTGCAGAACCGCTGCGGTTTGAGTTGCGTCAAAAACCTTTCAGATCGACAGGTTTTAGTCATTTGAGGTATTTCCTCTAGTCTTAAAGTTTCAATTCTAAAATTTAAGAAACCCCTAGAGGATACCCTTCATGAATAAAATTAAAGTTGCGAATCCCGTTGTAGAGCTTGATGGCGATGAAATGACTCGAATCATTTGGTCTTTCATCAAGACAAAATTGATTCTTCCTTACCTTGATATCGACATTAAGTATTTCGACCTTGGAATGGAAAATCGCGACAAAACTGAAGACCGAGTCACTGTTGAATCTGCAGAAGCGATCAAAAAATATAACGTCGGCATTAAGTGCGCAACGATAACTCCAGACGAAGCACGCGTTAAAGAATTTAATTTAAAGCAAATGTGGAAATCACCGAACGGCACAATCCGAAATATCTTAGACGGTACCGTATTTCGCGAGCCGATCATTTGCAAAAATGTTCCTCGCCTAGTTCCTAATTGGACAGCGCCTATTTGTATCGGTCGTCACGCATTTGGTGATCAATACAAAGCGACTGATTTCGTGACTAAAGGTAAAGGCAAATTAACCATCACTTTCGAAGGTGAAGGCGGCGAAAAGATTTCCCACGAAGTTTATAACTTCAAAGGCGACGGCGTTGCGATGGCGATGTACAACACGGACGAGTCGATCCGTGGTTTTGCAAATTCTTGCTTCAACATGGCGTTGACGAAGAAGTGGCCTCTTTATTTTTCTTCTAAGAACACGATCTTAAAAAAATACGACGGTCGATTCAAAGATATTTTCGAAGAGATCTATCAAAAAGAATACAAAACTAAATTTGAAGCTGCTGGCATCACATACGAACACAGATTGATCGACGACATGGTCGCTTCAGCATTGAAGTGGAGTGGAAATTTCATCTGGGCTTGTAAGAACTACGACGGCGACGTTCAATCAGACACCGTGGCACAGGGCTTTGGATCACTTGGCATGATGACCTCAGTGTTGATCACTCCAGATGGTAAGACGATGGAAGCAGAAGCTGCGCATGGGACTGTGACTCGTCACTACCGCCAGCATCAGCAAGGTAAATCAACTTCGACAAATCCAATCGCTTCAATCTTCGCGTGGACTCGTGGCTTAGAGCACCGTGGAAAATTAGACAACAACACAGCTTTAGTAAAATTCGCTCAGACTTTAGAAAAAGTTTGTGTCGAAACCGTTGAAGCTGGTTTCATGACTAAGGATTTAGCAATGTGCGCTTACGGCGACAAAGTAACTCCAGACAAATACATGAACACTGAACCTTTCCTAGAAAAGATCAACGCCAACCTAAAAGAAGCTTTGGGCTAAAGGTGACAGGTACATTTTGCGTAACGACGCGTCGGTTTGATGGGGCGTCGGTGCTGCTGAGCCTTCTGCGTAGATAGAAAAATTTAAAGAAAGCAATTCATGACTCAAGAACTCGCACTCATTCCGCAATATCTGATTCAGAGAGGAAATAAAACTCTCGAGAATATTTTATCGGTTATGTGCGGAGTTGCGGGTTTAAGTCTTCTTTCACAAATCGCGATTCCGTTAGCGTGGACTCCAGTTCCCATCACTGGCCAAACTTTCGGAGTCTACCTTGTCGCTTTACTCTGGGGCAGAAAACGCGGCTTAGCCGTCATTCTAAGCTATCTAGCTATTGGCGCTATGGGATTACCCGTCTTTGCCTTAGGTAAATACGGTTTATCTTTTGGTCCAACAACTGGGTATCTTGTGGGAATGGTGCTTGCGACTTACTGGATTGGAATGCTCTCAGATCTTGGTTGGACAAAAACTTACCTTCGCACTTATCTTGCGGCGGCTTCGGGAAGCGTCATCATCTTTGCTTGCGGAAACATCGTGTTGTCATTTTTTATCCCGCTAAAAGCTTTATTCACAGCGGGGGTCTTGCCATTCTTGCCGGGTGATTTGATCAAGACATCGTTAGCTAGCTACATCGCCTACAAATCGCAAAAATCCTTATCTGGAAAGTAAATCACCCATAATAGCCTCAGTGTGATTATAAGATCTTCTATTCATATGGGATTAAGGCCCAGTAGTAGATTTATTTATCTATCCTAGTTAATAAAATCGTATTTATGATTAAGGTAGCTGCTTGGCGTTTACCTCTAACATACGGATGTAAGTTGGATCAGAAATTTAAGGATGAAGAATCAAACAGCGTAAAACTAGTGCTACTCATATTAATTGGCCTGGGAATAGCAGTAGCAATTTTTTTTCTTGATGAACTTTTCTCCTTTAGCAGGCATTCGAAGTTTCCATGGACAAATTTTTCATATAGTAACCTATTAGTAATTCTCGTTGCGATATTGCTTTCAGAATTTCTGTTTTTCGTTTCATTCAAATCTAGAGCAGCTGAAATACCCAGAAAAATGGAAAGGGTACTACTCGCGATATTAATTTCAATAATTCTCTCAATTTCTCATTACAAAATACGAAAATCCATAATTGGAATGCAAGAGTACCGGGGAAATAATCCTGGAATATTGCTGGCGGATCCGAAATGACTTTAAAGAAGAAACTAATTCTTTTATTCACGGTTTTATTTACGAGTATTTTTATTACCGTTTTAGGGCAAGTCCCAGAGATTATTCGCCAGGCAAGACTTTCTTCGAGTAAGGCTATTGCGAGCATGGTATTTATCGAACAAAAAAGCTATAGAGGAGAGTTCGGCCAATACACACCAAAAGCAAATAACATAACAGTGACACAAGAAAATATGCCGCACATTAAAATCTATCAATCTGTGAATGGGTTGCCGACTAAGATTCTTCAAAAATTACTACCGGGTGATATCCCGTACGTTGATAAAGACAACTATATAATTCTGATTGCAAATTTCGAACGAGATCCCACCACTCTAATCAGAGTGGATGACACAGGCGCTATAAAAGAAATTGTCTTAAAGTAGATGTTGGTCTTCTGAAAGATCTATCCGAACCGCTTCTTAAATTCTTTAAGTGGCTCTTTGCCTTTAGTGAGGCGCTCCCAGTTCTCTTGGATCCATGGAATGTTCAGATACACCGCTGGCACAGGAAACATTCCCTTAAACGGTCCTAGTTCCCATTCTAATACTGACTGGTGGCTGTTTCTATAAAAGGTCATTGTGTTGCCGACTAAGATTTGATTTTTCTTTTGATATTCTTCATCGCCACTTTCAGAAATCGCGAATTGAAAAGACATATCGACATTGGTGATTTTGCGATCTTTTGTGTAGCGCTTGAAATTTTCTGCGCAAGTTCGCTTCAATAAATCTAAGACATAGAGCTGAAGATAAGGATCACCATTCGAAATATGGGTATAGCTCCAGTCGCAACTGCCTTCAGCATTCAAAACGAAACGCGCATTCACGGTGCCTTGGATTTTGTGTCTTGCTAAGACCCCTGGATAAGAAAGGTTTGCATCGACTTTGTTAAAAAGAAATTTAAATAACGAATAGTCTTCGATTCTTTCAAAAGTTTCGGAACCCTGCCCCCAGGGTGCAAGAGGGTTATCATTTTTTCGGTCCTTTAAATAGGAATCTCCGCCTGCATAGGTTCCATTGGAATTTATCTTTTCAGCGAGTTGATCAAAGCTAGTTCCAAAGTAAGATTTCTTCTTTGGCGAAGAGGAAAATGATCCTCTACTTTTAGGAGCCTTCTTAGTTTGTGAACGAGAAAAACCCGCAGTGGAACTTCTAGCGAATTCTTTTAGCTCGATTACCACAGGAACTGGTTCCGGTTTTAGCTCGGGCGATTCATTTCGAATAAGAGCGAGCAAAATCAATCCATGGATAGCGACTGATACAAAGAAGCCCGCTTTTAATGAGCGGGCTCTCTTCTTTTCTTGCGATGATCGAGCTTTAAAGTTCATGTTGAATCTGTATAGCATATCCTTTTTGAAAGGTAAGCCTCGCCGGCCGCACCTAGCCGGCCGCCAGTCCACTTTTCTTGTCGACGGCGCGGCAAGAAATAGGACCTGGCACCTTTTCTAAACGAGTGTTGCGTCCAAAGTGATGTTGGTTTTGAACAACTTTGAGATTGGGCAGCCCGCTTTTGCTTTGTTTGCTAGTTCCATGAACTGAGTTTTTTCTACTCCTGGAATTTTTGCTTTTAAAGTTAAGTGAACTCCTGTGATTTCAAAACCTTCGCCTACTTTTTCTAAAGTAACGTCAGCTTTTGTATCCATTTGTTCAGCTGTTAGTTTTGCTTCACCTAAAATCATCGATAAAGCCATTGTGAAACAACCTGCGTGTGCCGCGCCGATAAGTTCTTCAGGGTTTGTTCCCTTTACACCTTCGAAACGCGTGTTGAATCCGTAAGGATACTCAGCCAAAGCTCCACTTTGAGTTGTGATCACTCCTTTTCCGTCCTTCAAACCGCCACGCCAAACTGCTGATGCATTTTTTTGAATTTTCATAAAGTTACTCCCGTAATTATTTACAGACCATTAAGTCCCAAGAGCTTACGAAATACAATTTTTTCATAGAGCCGAGACCTCAAATTCGCGGATAACGCATGTCTAAACACAAAGAAGTGGTCCTTAAGAGCCTCTTTTTCCATATGCCAAATGCTAGTTTTTCCCTCTGATAACTAAGCCTTGCCCCGACAGAAATTGACTTATAAACAACGAGTCATTGAACATGTCTGCATAATTTAACCGAATGCCCCAATCTGAAGAAAGGAGAACGTGACGTGAAAGCCTTTACTCTAGCAAGTCTTGCGCTAACGATAAGTTTATTAATTTCTGCCAACACTTCTGCGAACGTTCTCCTTCCGATTCATAATTTGCGCGATCAAGGCCCGACCGATCATTGCTGGGCTTATTCGATGTCGAATATTTTAGAAACTCGCGCGCAAATAAGAAACTCGACTCAAATATTTATCAATGTCGAGCAAGATATTAAATACTGGGTCGATTACGAGCGCATGATGTACATCTACCGCACAAAAAGAAATTTCTTTTTAGGTGATTTCGAAGGTGGTTGGCAGATCGAGTTTTTCGAAACTTTGCTTAAGCACGGGAAACACTTATTTAATAATTCGATTCAGAAAACTCAAATTCAGTATCAGCCTTTTCAAAACTATATTTCTCCTCTGAAAATGTCACCGCTTCCGAAACCGCAACCTGATCCAACTTTAGAAAGTTGGTACGCGATTCCGAATATTATGAAAACAAGATTCAAGTCCGAGCACGAAGCTCACGAGTTCACGATTCAGTTTTTAAATCGCAAATATGGAAAACCTCAAGGCTCTACTCAGTGGAGTGGAAAAACAATTCCACTTACGAGTTCAGCAAAACATATTTTAGGCGCGGATGCTGTTGTGAATCGTTCTGTTGAATCACTTGTTTTAATTAAGCCCACTTACGATAACCAACATGGTTGGAC
>JANPPO010000467.1:0-5469 GCA_031428555.1 Bdellovibrionales bacterium
GGTCTTATCTCTCGAGTTCTGTACGGATTTTCGGATGGCCTATCCAGAGTCAGTTTTTTGCACTTAGCCGCCACATTCTGGATTTTCGCAATTGTTTGCTGGGGCTGGACGTTCTTTTCTAAAATCCTGAGGCCTGGAAACCAACCCAAACCAAGCTGTTAGATTTTTAGAATAAATCCATCATCTTTTCTTACCGATCTGAATTCAGCTACATAAAACAGATCAGGAAGTCACTTTAGTTTTAGTACGTAAATGAGCTGTTCTTCACCGAGTTGAAAGTAAAAGTGAAGTTCGTCTGACAAAACATCTATTTTAATTTTCGCTTTTTTTCCCAATTGCATATCCGGATCTTTGGCGCAATCTGAAGCGTTGCGCGGATTCACGAAGCTTGTTTCTATTTCAAGCTCACTTCCAATCACAGTGTAAAAAGAAAATCTTTCGCAGAAATCAGATGTCCCGCCGCGATCCCAATATAGCCGTTCTGTACCGTTCTTAAAAAACGTCCAATTTAAATTTAAATCTGGATTCGGAAGTGGTAACCTTTCGCCACGATAGATCAACTCTCTAAACTTCCAATGACCGATAACATCCTTGTTTTCGAAGCCAAAGGCGGGAAAAAGAAAAATTAAAGCTAAGAAAAACACCATCTAGTTGTTCCACCCTCTTTGATCCAAAATTTTTCTGGCTATCTCTTGCTGCTCTGTCGGCAATTCTTTCAGAATTTCCTTTAGCTCGACAGAAAAATCATTTAAATTTGTAATAGGATTAAGTCTTATTAAAATTTCCCAGCCAATTTTTAAACCAGTTTCATAACCTAACTTTTGGGACAAGTTCCAGAGCAATCCAGCTACTATTCCTGAGTCATGATAGAGCCCTCCATTTTGATCTTGGAGCTTTAGCGAATTCTGAATTGTTCTTTTAAAAGGTCCTTTCTTGTAAGAGACCTCGCCTAAGTTTGGGTTCTTTAAAACCATCGCAGTCAAGAAATCCGCGAAGCCTTCGTTAATCGATCCACCTTCACCTTGAAAAGGCAGCCGTGCGACTGCATCGATTAAAGAATGAAAGGTTTCGTGAATGACAAGAGTAGGATCTAGTTGAATGTTCGAAAAGATGACCCCATCACCTTCACCAAGTCTGATCTTACGTTCGTAGTAAAAAGCAGTATTCGTTTTTTCTGGAAATCCAACGAAAGTTTCTGCTTCCAACTGGTAAGGTAGTTTAAATTGCAATTCACTTTCAGCCCAACCTAGAGCTTTCGTTAAATAATAAAATACCTGAACCTGAGCAAAGCGACGATCTTCAACCAAGTAGTTAAATTGGAAACTTTCGGAATAAGCTTTTTCAACAGATTGAGTTGATACTTTTATTTTGGAAGTATTGAGCGTTTTATTTTGTGCGAGTTCATACAGCAAAACGTTTTGAAGCTGGCTTTTTAGAGGTCCCTCGGGAAATAGTGTAGCTTCAGCAGCTGCAATCCGAGAACCCAAAAGTATGGTCTTCTTTATGTTCAGCTTGGAATCTAAGAATATTCCTTCAAGCTCACCACTAGGGCGAGATACCACTAACTTCCATCTGACTTCACCATCTTGAATAATAATTTTTGGTTTTTCGTATATACGTTTAAGACTGATATTCGCATGCTTTTTCTGAATGCGTGCTTCAATCAGATTTTCTTGAAGTTTCATTGAAAGAATTCGTAAACGGATAGCGATCGGGACATCATTTATCCAGTGTGAAGAAGTAAATTTAGTTTCGTTATCGTATACTTTTTTATAAAAAGAATCTTCAACTTCAACTCCCTGTATGAGTTGTTGAACAAACTGAATATCTTTTTTGCCAATCTTCAGCTTTAGATTTTGAGAATCGAGATTCGAATCACCAGCTGAAGCCGAAGTTACTCGGCTCCATCTGGAATCTTCGTAAATCAGATTTTCTGAACAGCCGATTGTTAACATATACTGAAGAGCAATTAACAGGCACAAGTTCAGATTTTTCATAGCCTATTCAACTTTCAAAGTTTTTTCGATCCAAGTGCCATCACCATTTGTAAATTTTAAATTGTGACTACCACTAGCTAATTTTCCTAAGCGAACTTCCTTTGTAAATGGTATTAAGACCATGATGCACATTCCCTGGCTAACTAAAGCTTTAGACTTCACTTCATGATTAAAAGGCCCATCACTTTTAACTTCGGCTTTGCTCCAGCGGTAGCAACCGTTTGGAAAAATTCCGTTTACAATCACATAAGAATCCGCCTCAGAATCAAAACCTGCTGGCACATAGACATCGTTTAATCCGATTACCACTTCGCGCGGTGGCAGCTGTCCTTCTTCTGCGAGACCTAAACTTCCAGAAAAACTTCCTGTCATTAGAATTACAGTTGCAATGGATTTGAACAAATTTTCTTTTTTCATCATTCCCCCGAATGTTTTTTTCAGACGTCGTTGTCTGATACGAGATGTAAAAGCAAAGAATGGTCCAGATTCCAAAACAAACAGATCTGAGTTGAGACTCAAAGTGAGAAACATTTTCTCACTTTGCTAAAATCATTTGAGACAAATGACCACGACTTGATGACTGATGAAGAATACTTTGCTGGCAAGCGTCTTCAAGACTAAAAAAATGGACATCAATTCGATGCACATTTCAGTTAACTAGTATTTTTTCGAAATTAACTATGAAGCTGTTTCTTTTCGATAGTAGTGTGAAGCGCAAGTATTGGGCACGGCGAGTTCGCCATCAGTTCCCTTACATTTCGACCTAATATAACTTGGCTTAAGGGACCGCGCTTAATTCCTAAAGACAAAATATCGATTTGATTCTCTACTAAGTTTTCTAAAATTCGATCTTTAAAATCCCCTAGTTTTCTGTCTGCTATGAAGTGGCATTTAGTATTCTTTTTTTGGGCCCAGGCTTTCCATTTTTCGCCTTCAGCTTTCTTCTGATCTTCTTGTGCACGCCAGTAGTCATCAAGCCACTTAACCTCGTAACCCCATGGAATCCCGTAAATTTGCGGGCCCATTTCGACATTTATGAAATGGTAAAGAATAACTTCCGCATTATAATTCTTAGCAAACTGAACAACTTTTTTAAAGTTTGCATAAGAAACTTCTGAAAAATCAGTTGGATAAAGGATTTTTTTAACCTGGCTGATTGGTTTTACATTTTCGCTCATAACTAAGACAGGAAAAGGAGACATCGTAATAAGAGCTTCTGAAAAGCTTCCAATGCCTGTCAATTTAGATCGCGAAGTGACTCCTGATCCTACCGCAATCAGGCGTGCTTTAGTTTTTTTTGCATACTCGATAAGTGTCATCACTTTTTCGCGATTCGAGCCCGATTCTGCAATCAAAACTCCATTTTTCTTAAATTGCAGAGGCAACTTGCTCCACTGCAATTTTACGATTGCTGAAATTCTATCATATGTCTTTTTCTTAAGTGCCTTATCGACAGGAACAAGCCAGCCCAAATCAAACGGTGAAAAAATGGTCGTTGATAGAATTTGATCATTTGTAAATTTAAGAGCGGTAAGCACAGCTTGAAATTTTTTAACTTCTTTTTCATTTACCTGAGCAGAATCTATGGCCCATACAGCAGGCGCATTAGATTTTTCTAACTGCGGTGCCACTTCTTTTGATACAGCTTTGACAGTGATTTGATTGGTGGCCATAGAATTCTCCCATTGTTTTAAATATAAGAAACTATTGCTTAAGCTTGTCACAAGTTTAATATCACGATATGTTAAAACTCCTACAAGTTTCCCGGCATTTAACACAGGCAAGTGACGAATCTCCAGTCAACTACACTGCGTGATATAAATAGTATTTTTGAAGATGTTTACGCCCGACCGAAAGTATTTCGCTATCTGGCATTCTGTCTACTTTTTCGGTACCAATAACTCGTTGGAAAATTTCATTCGCAGTTCGTGATAAAAAGGTATTGAAATGAGTCGCCCCCAGGCTTGGCCCCATTAATAGTATTTGCTTGGCATCTTTAGTTTTTAATTTTTCAAGAAGTTGTCGGTAGAAAACTTCTTCATCAGAATCATGTCTGTTGTGATTCTTTCCCATGACTTCTTTATGATGAGTAGGCCCGTGAAATAGAATTCTTTCTGCCTTGATGCTGTCTTTTTCTATTTCAAAAAGCTTAGCTTCAACCGTATCCATCCAAATGATAAGTGCTGACATTATAATCTCCTAGTGAGATTATATAGAGCAATTCCCAAGCCATCGACCTAGGTGACTCAGCATTATTCCAATGGGAAATTGAGACAAAACATCTCAAATAAGGGCTTAGCTTTAAAGGACAAATGAGCCCAAATTTTCTAAGCTAAGTTAACTTATTTTTAGTCTTCGATAAGCATAGGATAAATCGGGTATAGGGGCCTTTAGGGTCATATGTAAGCGTACCACCGTTTTTGATTAAAAGACCCTGAGAGATGCTAAGCCCAAGGCCCGTTCCATACTGTACTGCTTTGGTCGAAAAAAAAGGATTAAACATTTTAAATTGAGTTTCCTTTGGAATTTCGGGTCCGCTGTCGCATACAATTATTTCAACCTTTTCCTTTAATTCATTCACTTCAACTTTGACCCATTTTTCTTTTTGATGAGAAATCGCATCAAATGAATTATTAAAAAGATTCACCAGCACTTGGACAATTTGATGGCTTCGACATTCTACAGTTAATTTTTCAGAAATTGGTTTAAATTGAAATTCAATTCCGTGGTTTTTGAATCGATAAAGACAAAGGTCAATGGCGTCGGTTAGAATCCCGTTAAGTTGCACTTTTTCGGTAGGCTCATCTTCCTGATGATGAGCCATCGTCTTCATACTTTTGACAATTTTTGCGATTCTTTGACCTGTCACTTCAATCGTATCCGCGACTAATTGAACTTCATCCAGATTAAGTGTTTTTTCTGCGAGCATCGATTTTAACATCTCAACCCGACCAAGAATGACACTTAAAGGATTATTTATTTCATGAGTAATCGCGGCAGCCATTTCCCCAATGGCTGATAACCTTGAGGCTGAAACTAATTTTTCTTGTTGTTCGATGATAACTCTTTGAGCTTCTTTCAGCTCAGTGATCTCGTAGCGAATAGATAGAAATTGAACAGGTATAGCCTTTTCATCCAAAAAGGGAACTATCGTTGTAAAAACCCAATAGTATTTTCCATCTTTATTTTTATTACAGATTTCCCCGCGCCAAACTTTTCCGCTTGAAATCGTTTTCCAGAGACTACGAAAAAATTCTTTCGGGTGAAGTCCTGAGTTAATAACCTTATGGGTTTTCCCAATGAGTTCTTCACGGTTATATCCAGAAACTTCACAAAATTTATCATTTACGTAGGTGATGATACCTTTAGCATCCGTTGCCGCAACGATAGCCGCTTGATCTAGCGCATACTTTTGATCGGATAACTGCTTTAAAAGCTCTTCATTCATTTGCATCACAATGCATTCCTCTTA
>JANPPO010000468.1:0-4967 GCA_031428555.1 Bdellovibrionales bacterium
CAATGGAACGACACGCGTTTTTCTAGCAGCGACCGCTGATGGACCCGTTCTGTCTTTAAGTGGAGTACGATCTGGAACTAAGATATTTCTTCCAACTTTAAGTTTTGTCTTACGAGAGAATTCGTTTAATTCACGAAGGTAGGCAACGTTAGTTCTGAATTTGCGGGCGATCGAACTTAAATTGTCACCCTTGCGGATTTTGTAACGTTGAGTCTCTGCGGCATCAGCTACGAATTCGACCTTATCCGAAACAGAGGAAGCTGCAGCAACTAAGCCGGCTTCTGTCATTCCGACTGGTAAACGAATATCTAAAGCGGCATTTCTGACAGGAGCGATTTCGCCTTTGAACTTTGGATTGTAGGCTTTGAAATCTTCGTAAGGAACATTTAATTTTTCAGCCATCACACGTAAGTTAATTGATTCTTTAACTGTGATTGTTTCGAATTCGATTGCCGGCATATAATCGATTCCTTCGAAACCATATTTATCTGGTTCTTTAGCAATCAATTTAGCAGCGATATATTTTGGTACGTAGTTCATTGTTTCTTTTGGTAAACGCTTTTTGCGAACTAGTTCCCAGAAATCCCGAGTACTGTTTTTCATCACTTCTCTTTTTACGCGATTTTCGCCGACGTTGTAAGAAGCCATCGCTAAATACCAAGAACCGAACATGCTATAAAGACCCTTGAAATATTCAGCAGCTGCTTGAGTTGCTAAAACCGGATCTCTGCGGTCATCGACCATTCTATTAATCTCTAATCCGTAACGCTTTCCAGTTCCGCGGATAAATTGCCAGTAACCAACTGCTGATGCATGAGAAGTCGCATGAGAAGTGAAACCTGATTCAATCAAAGCGATATAAAAGATATCTTCAGGTACTCCGTTATCACGTAAAACTTTTTTCATCAGTTTTTCGTAACGAGTACTGCGCGCTAAGTAACGCTCCATATGATTTCTTCCGCGACCTTTGAAATACGTAATCCACTTTTCAACGTTTGGATTAATTTCAACGGGAATTTGTTCGAGCTCAGAATCCTGAGTCGGTGGCTCTTTAGAATCTTCTTCGATTTTAAACTGAGTGATATTATCCGTGACTTGACCTTCACTATTTGTAGACGCCGTGTTGCCAGCGGGAGTTGCTCCATTTTCAGTTGAAGCAGCTGGAGTTCCTGTCGTACTTGGAGTGTTCACTTGAGTGCCCGATGCAGTTTGCACTTTAGACCGAGTCGCGCAACCAATTTGGAAAACGAGTGAGGCTAATAATAAGCTCTTACAAACGCTTGGAAGCAAACTTGTCGACGGGTTGGAATATTGGAGTTTCATCCATGGCTGCATCTTGACCTCTTTCAACTAACTTTATTCAAACGAACATTTAAACGAACACTTTTACGGCCTCTTTAATGATAGCTTTCGCCGCATCCTTAAAGAGACTAGTTTAGGTTATCTTTTGATGGATTTTTTTTCAATCAATCGTCGACTCGAAACCCCTTGGTTGGGGTCCGATTCGGACCAAAAGACAGGTGGAGGCGTCCAAAAACTCTGGTTTCCAAGTCGATAGAGCATGTAGTTTCTCATGACGGCTTTGACGTAGTTTTGAGTCTCAAGCCACGGCAATTCATCAATCCAAATTTCATCGCGCCAATCAGTTGATTTTGTTGCCATTAAATTTTCTGTATCTTTGCGAAGTCTCAACCAGGACTTAAGCCTTGTGGGTCCTGCGTTATAAGACGCAACTGCGAGTGGCCAGTGACCTTGGAACTCATTTCGCATTTTTGATAAGTAGCGCGCGCCGAATGGAATATTATTTTCTGGAACGAAAAGATCTTCAGGAAGACTGACTGAAACTTTTAAATCATTCGCCACTTCTTGCGCCGTCGGTCCGATTAATTGCATAAGTCCATAAGCATTCGAAGTTGAAACTGCTCTGATATTAAACGCCGATTCCTGGCGCATCACGCCCCAGATAATCCACGGTTCAATTTTATGAATGACCGCTTGCTCTTGAACAACTTTTTCGAAAGCAAAAGGCATAAATTTTTTCTGGAATGACCAAGCAACTAATCGCTCGTCCATATTTTGAGCAGTCTGTCCATACTTCAAAGCTAAAGTATCAAGCTTCATTGAAGCAAAAAAATCCGCCCACATTTGAAAAGCTTCAGCATCATTCACAGAGAGAATTTCCTGAATCTCAGCACTTGCTTCCCAATGATAACCTGCTTTTAAAAGATCCTTGAATCTATTCCATGGGGCTTCCGCAGTTTTTGGAAAGTTCCAATTGCTTCGTGGCTTCGGAATTTCAGTTTCAGGAAATTCGAGTCTTCCGGCTTGAGCTTCCATGCGAAGCTTGATTCCGAAATAAGTAAACGGATACTGATTCACAAGCTGAGCACGCTCGGTCTCGTAAACTTCTTGAGGGCCCGTCATTTGAAGCGCTCTGAGTTTCCAATATCTTGTTGTGAGTGGATTTTTTTCTCTACCCGTTAATAAAAGTTTATCAAAAGTTGAGATGGCTAGAGTTGGATTACCAAGTCGTAAGTGTAAAAGTCCAAGACGAAACTGGGCTTCCAAACCTTCTTCTGATTGGGGGGACTCATCACTTAATTTTTGAAAAGTATCTTTTGCCTCTTCATAGCGGCCAGTCCATAAGTACCCCTTACCCAAAAGCAGGCGCGCTGAACCTGAATTCGAAGGAGATTTGTTTTTGTCGAAATATTCTTCGAGCATTTTCACAACTTGGGGGTAATCCATTTTACGCGCAGGTTCCCACCAAGGCTCAGTCTGAGTTGTGAGCGGCTTAAGCGAATTCACAGAAGAAGATTTCGTCGAGCCAAAAGGTTCTTGTAGAAAATTGAGAACTTCTTTTTCGGTTTCACTCGTCATAAGTTCTGGGCGCTTAAAAAGGCTGTTCGTGACTTTGGCTTTCTCTTCCAAAGTTGTGGCCTGATTTTTAAGAACGTTAAGCGACTTATTCCAATAGTTTTGTAAATCTTTTTTCCAAGGACCACGATCAAGTAAATCTACTTGTGGCTCAAACGCTGCTACAAATGCGCGAAGCCTTTTTAATTTTTGCGCTGAGGCTGCTGCCGTAATTGGCTTCTTTTTTTGTCCCGCTTTTTCTGAAACTTTGTCGCGATCATTTTCTTCGTACAGTTTCAACTCGCAGTTGTAGGCAGAAACCCAAATCCACCCGGCAATGCGGGGAGCTGATTTTAAAGCGCCTTCTCTGAGGTCAGCACAAGTTTTCCAATCAGACTGCGTTTCCGCCCACTTCATTTGGGTCGGCGCACCTTTTGCCTTAATTTGTTTTTCAGTCGAATCAGCAATGCTAAACGGAGTAAGATTTTTACCCAATTTAGCTAAATCAATTTCAAATGTATGGGGAGACTTGGCAAAAGCCACACCCGACAGAGTTACTAATATGAGTGAAATTAAAAGCGCACGAATGTTTTTTATCATAGTGAAATATTGTCGACCGCTTTATCAAAAAAAGACAATTTTTTTCTGAATTGCCGCGTTTCCCTATGAGCGAAAATCCGCGCTCTGCCGTTTTAACGCTGGTCTAGGTTTGCTAGAGCGTGTTTCGGCAGCCTGGCGCGCAATGAACGGATCGGAATTTAAAACGTATAGCCCATTTTCGTTTGAAAAATTTCTTCAAGAAACTGCAAAGTCTTCAGGAAAGTCTGCAATTGAACTGAGGGATCTGCAAGTTTCTTTTGATGCCGAGAGAAATCAAATTTATTGAGTCATCACGACTTGAACAATCCCCTAGAAAATTTGCCAACAGATTTTTTTAAAGCCACTGACTTCATAATCGATGGCTATTTTATTTTCTAAAGCCACTGACCCCAGTTTCAGGAAAGAGGGCTATTTTCTAGCTTCGGCGCCGATGGCAGTATGGCGTTATTTCTATACTAAAATGTATCTTTGAAAATTTTAATTTGACAGAGGTTTTTCGCGATTTTCCAACTGACAAAATATGTTTCAGATATATTTAAGAATCTGTATTATATCTCTTGGCCTGTCCCATACTGATGCGCTTTCGCTCGAGCTGAGTCCGACCTCATCTTTTCAATAAAAACATTCTAAAGGCCCAGTCTGAAGCTAAAATTGTCTCTCAAAAACCCGTGATAGGGTGCTTTTCAAAGGGAGTTACGATATGAAAAGAGATCTGCGGATTTTTGAAATCCAAGAAAATGTAAAACAACTTTCAGACAAGGTCTTGATTGATCAGACGGATTTTATTACCAGTCACGAGCGTGGAGTTACGATTTTGGCCTTACGTCATTTGCGTGAAATTGAAGTGCGCAGGCTTTTTGTTGATATGGGATATTCTTCTATGTACGAATGTTGCCTGAAGCGATTTAAGTATTCCGAAGGGCAGACACAGCGAAGGCTTTCTTCGGCAAGACTTATGACCGAGCTTCCAGAAATTGAACAACAGATTCAATCAGGAAATTTGAACGTCACGAATCTTTCTAAAATCCAAAGCTTCGTTAAGGCCGAGAAAGCCGTTAATCAGGCCTTAAGCAAAGAAGATAAATTAAAACTGATCGCACAATGTGAAAACAAACCCACGCGCCAAGTAGAAAAGGAGCTTATTGAGCGCTCCCACCAACCAGCTCTTTTGGCTGAAAAGTTTCATAAGATATCTCAGGTTCTTTCTAGTAATTCGGCAGAGAGCTCCAGTCCAGAAGAGTTCATCCAACAATATATTAAATTCGAGGCGCTTCTTGATCCTACTCAGCAAGATTTACTTCAAGAGTTTAAAAACCTGTACGCACACGAACTTCAAGATAGTGCCAATATTTCGATTCTTGGTTTTCTCTTAAGCAAAGCGGTTCAACATAAAAAGAAGAAGTTAGGACTGGTGCCGAAATCGAAAGCTAACGCGCCACTGCCGCCTTCGACAAAGGTTGAAGCAACTCCGAAAAAGCCCGTCAGAAAAGCAATCAAGACTTCAACGCAGA
>JANPPO010000469.1:0-4438 GCA_031428555.1 Bdellovibrionales bacterium
CTTAAAACTCTTAAAGATGCCCACCCTGAGATCAATTTGATTACCGATGTTGCATTAGACCCCTATTCTTCGGATGGTCATGATGGTGTTGTAGAAAACGGACACATCTTAAACGACGCTTCAGTTGAGATCCTTTCTCAAATGGCGATTTCGCAGGCCAACTGGGGTGCAGATTGGGTTGCACCGTCTGACATGATGGATGGGCGAATCGGCGCGATCAGAAAAGCTTTGGATCAATCAGGTCACGTGAATATTTCGATTTTAGCTTACTCTGCAAAGTATGCTTCGTGTTTTTACGGGCCTTTCAGAGAAGCGCTCAATTCAGCACCCAAATCCGGAGATAAAAAAACCTATCAAATGGATCCCAGAAATTCGACAGAAGCTTTACTAGAAGTAAAACTTGATATCGAAGAAGGTGCCGACATGGTGATGATTAAACCAGGGCTACCTTACCTTGATATCATTTCAAAAATTAAAGCGCAGGTTGAAATTCCAATTGCTGCTTACAATGTCAGTGGTGAATACGCGATGATTAAAGCAGCAGCTGCTGCTGGTGCACTCAACGAGGATCTCGCAATTCTAGAAACTTTGACCTCATTTCGCAGAGCCGGCTGCGATGCAATTCTCACTTACTTTGCTCCGCAAGCTGCGAAACTTTTGAGCAAATAAATTTCAAGATGAAATTCGTCATAAACTATTGTTTTTAACAGTTTTGACAATAATCAAATTGTATTAAGTTTATTTCAAAACTTTCGACCAGAAAGTTTTGGCAAGAGATATGCAATGTATTGGGGTATCTAGGAGGATACACATGAACAAGAATATCTCAAATGCAGCTAAAACGTTCGGAGGCGCAAAACTATTAAAAGGCTTTCGTTTAAGCTGGTTAGTTTACGGTGCAGCTGCTTACTACGGGCTAAAATTTCTTAATAAAAAAGGCATTATGCCCAAGCAAACTGATGCAGCACTTGGTCTAATGGATAAAGGAATTGATTTTGCAAAAGGTCAAGTTGGCCTCAAGCAAAGCCCAACAAAGTCAGCTTTAAACAAAGGCGATTCTGTTACAAGCCAAGTACGTCATTAAAATTTGAAAATTAAATGACAAATAAAAAAGCCAAGGTTTGTTCCTTGGCTTTTTTATTTTTTAAATAACATTAAAAACGATTTTTCAAATCCGATAAATTCTTAAAGAATTCTTCCGAACCATTTTCTAACAAGAAGCCAGTGAGCATCTTGCTGATTACGAACTTCAGCTTCAGGAATCATTGTTAAGTAATCGGCGTTTCCTAAATTAATCCCGCCTTCTTTTCCAGGCTTCTGACCCGAGTATTGGCCCCAAAGTTTCATGGCCATTTTTTCAGTTGGTGAATTTTTCAAATAGATCACTGTCATTTTATGATCTTCACCCGACTTGAGCCAATCAGTGTAAACCTTTGGTTCAAATTTAGAGTAAGTCGCATCAAGCATCGTAACCTGCGACACCTTTAAGTTTTCATTTTCAGCTGATTTGTCTTTCAAGATATCCTGTACAGTCAAAAACGCTCCACTATGAGCAATCAGCTGAGCATCTTCAACCATGACCTTAATTCCGAATGCTTTGTAAACGCTGGCTAAAAAAACCTGCAAATCTAATTTATTTTTGATGAACTTGCGATAATCAACATTTTGACCTGCACTAAAAGGAATAATGAGAATGCGCTTTGTTTTCGCTTCTTTAAAAGATTTAGCGACTTCAAAATCATTCATGATAGAAGAAAGATCTTTATCTCGCTCTTTACCGAATGAAAAACCATGAAAAAAGAGGGTCACTTGTTTGAAGTCCGCGTAAGCCGGAATTAAAACTGCAACTTCCTGAGGATAGCCTTCAACTCTGATCTGGCAGACCGAATCAACACAAGCCTTCGGACTAAAGCTACTCGTTGAAGTGGTGCCCGCCTCCTGCTTGTGCATGCAGGAACTATTGAAAACTAAAACCACCAGACTTAAAATAATAACTTTCAATTTCATTAAGACTTCCTTTTCGTCCAGCTCGAAAAAATATCCGTCGCCAGCTTTTGTACAACCGTTTGTATTTTTTCAGAATATTTCGGATGAGGCCGAAATTGTACTCCTATTTTGACTTTACTGTTTCCGCCAAATTTTTGTAGCTGCTTGTAACAAACTTTTCCAATCACAATAAAAGATGGATTATCTCCAATTTGGATATCCATAATAATTGCAGCACCAACTGGAATTTCAATACTTCGATACGACAACATCAAACTACAGCCACCTAAACTGATATCCACAATTTGACATTCTTCATTCCAAAGAACCTCGTTCACATTCATCAAGAAAGCTTTGTTCGAATACTTAGCTGGAATCTTAAGGCGCTGATACTGTCGGCGCTGAAGTCGAAAGATGGGCGTTGCAAAGATAAAAAACAACTTCCAGTCATCAAAAGCCAACCCCACGCGCGAGAAATAGCGCTCATCGCGCACATCGAACTGAAGCGTAAGTTCTTGTAAGCCAAGCTTGACGCTCGTAGGTGCCTTAACCTCGAGCCTCATAGGGGGAAGCCAGTTCAGCGCCTGAGTTCGAAACTCTATTTTGGAATTCACGCGGGCCACGATAGCAGTTTTGTCGTCAAAAACCTGATTGATGACTTTTACTTTATCGGGATAGCCCACGATCTCTTGAAAAAGTTTTTTAGAAGAACGATCTTTCATAAGCTCTATGAGATAGTCTCACGATTAGTTTTTCAAGGAAAAAGTTTTGGGGGGTTCTTTGCTTTGGGTTTTTACAGCTGATTTTCGTGATTTTGAGAGTGGGTCCGTCCGTGAGAGGGCTACCGGATGGCCATCGTGGCCATCCGGATAAAAGATTGGGGATGGGAACATCTGCCACATTGATCCTTTCCCCAATCTTTTTCTTTCCGGGCCAGGACGGCCCGGAAATAGCCCTCACATGGACGGACCCACCATCGTTTACCCAGAGAGCTGCTGTAAAAACCCTCCCAAAACCCACACCAACAAAAACGAAAAAAGCCGCTCCCTAGAGCGGCTTCCCCTCGAACAAAATTCAAACTAATTTCTTAGTTCAATTCTTGAGCGTTCTGTACTCGTGCACGAATTGCCATTTGTACGGCTTTTTCAGCATCAACAAGTCCCGCGCCCACTTCATTATTTGAGTTAGGCTGTAGCGGAGTTGCAGTTTGTTGAAGAATTTGTTTTACCTGCGCTGGAGTTAATCTTTTGTTCGCAGCTTTCATCAAGGCAATTACACCCGCTACGTGCGGAGTCGCCATTGAAGTTCCATCGAAGCTTGAGTAGTCAGTTGGTACAACTAATAGAGTTGCTTTAGCAACTTGGCCACTTTTCATTCTTTGGATGAGTGCTTGTCCTACAGTTTGTTCAACCATGAAAACTGGGATGCTTAATTCAGAACCATCTTGAGTGATAGCACCGCGGATAAGTCCAGGAGCATTGTTGTAAACAACTAAGCCAGTTGCACCAGCATTGATTGCATTTTGTGCTTTTTCAGCAAACATAATTTCGCCACGCTGAACGAGTGCGAATTTACCGCGGATGTTCTTGCCTGTGAAATCAGTTGGCTTACCAAGACCTGCTTCAACTAATTCACCCGTTACCGGAGACATAGGGCTTCGTGAACCTGCGAATGTCGTAGAAGCAACAACTTGAGAAGCTTGATTTCCCACTGATACTTTTACTTCTGAATCGCGGCCAGTTCCTTGAGGAACAGATGACATCACATCTACACCCGGAGCAACGACTGCTAATTCTGGACCGTATTGAGAGAAAGAAGCTTTTTGGTTATTAACGTCAGTTGCGCCTACTGCAATAACTCCGCTTAGAGCTGCAGGGTAGCTAACTGTCGATTCGCCGCTGTTTCCAGAAGCTGCAACAATAGTCACACCCGCTTGAAGAGCCATCGCGACAGCTTTTCTTTCAGAGGGACTTGCGAAAGCTCCACCTAAAGACATGCTAACGATGTCCACTTTTTGCTGCACACCCCAGTCGATACCTTGAGCAACTGCGATATTAGAACAACCTTCATTCGAACAAACTCGGCCCATTAAAAGCTTAGCTTGCGGAGCAACTCCTGAAAAACCTTGGTTATCTAATGATGCAGCAACAGTTCCGGCAACGTGAGTTCCGTGACCTTGATCATCAAAGAATGGATAATTTGCTGTTACAGAAGGGTTCGTAAAGCTTTTTCCAGCTTCGAAGTTTGCAGCTACTGCTGGGTGATCTTTGTCGATACCCGTATCTAATACTAATACGCGAGCACCTTTACCGCCGCCAGATAAGTTCCATGCCTCCATCGCGCGAATTGTTTTGATACCCCATGGAGTTTTTGCTCCAGCTGAGCGAGTTGATGCGAAAGGAGTGTAAGCTAAAGGATTAACGTATCCTAATACTGGCTTAGGTCCCGGACG
>JANPPO010000470.1:0-5210 GCA_031428555.1 Bdellovibrionales bacterium
GGTCACCCTTCGGTATTGTTGCACGGTGCGACTCCCATTCTTTTTGGATTTAGCGGTTTAAAAAAATGGTGATACCCGAGGGTGACCTTTTTATCAAACCGCCTGTCGCACTGGGAGTTGGCCTACGGCCTGCGGTTCTGCGATGAGTTAGCTTTCTCGAAAAAGACTTATTCCTTAATCCATTCTTTGTTGATGCCTGCAGAAACCATTTTTTGATTATTCCTGAGTCCATTCTTTGAAGCCGGCTTTCAAGGCCTTCTCTAAGTCACTTCGATTGATTTCGTAGACATTACTTTGGCCTGTTGGGGCTCCGCAAACTTGGATTCTCATGAGTCCATCGTTCATATTACTGCGGCTTAGAACTTTGATTCCTTTAAGGTCTTTTTCCATGGTCTCAAGCGAGATCTTGCTTCCCATACCGCATTGTAATGAGCCATCTGGCTTAAAAACTCGTACTTTTAATTGGCCGACACCTGCTGTAGGCGTGGCTTCAGTTGGCTTTGCGGCGGCGGCAGCTAGCGCTGCGGCTTCTGGATTTTTTGCGTTTTTTTCTTTCATCTTTTCAGCCTGTATTTCACGACAAGGTTTATTTTGGCAGCCAAAACTAGTTCCCGTGATGCAAAATAAAATTAGAGCGGACACAAAAATATTTTTACTCATATGAAATTATCCTTACTGAATATAATCAAAACTTTGAGGAGCATCTTTTAAAAATTTCAGACTGTATAAATTTGCTTCGCCAGAAATAAAATAGATCTCTGATTTTGCGCCGTCTAAATAAGGTCTTGAAAAAATACCGCGACCTGGTTCAAACGCATTTAAATACTGACCATTTTGCGCATTCAAGACTTTAAGCTTGCCTCGAGATTCACCAAAGATAACGAACTGTTCTGTTACCAGCGCTTGCGTTGGAATTCCCTTTACATCGCTATAGGACCAAACGAGTTCACCCGTCGCTGCTTTTAATTTTAAAACGGATCCGCTGGTACTTCCGACATAAACCTGATCATTTACGACTGTTGCCGCAACTGATGAACCGACCGGATAAGACCATGCAATCGTTCCGCGTAGAGCGTCGATTGCATAAACTTTATCTTCGTAACCAGAAACGATGACTAAATCTTTATACACAACGGCTTGCGCATCGATGTCTCTGAATTTTTTATTTCGATTTAAACCTTGGTCCCAAATGAGTTGGCCACTTGAAGCTTTTAGCGCAACAAAGCTACCGTCACTGAAACCAACATAAACTTGTCCCTGACCCAATGTAGGTGTCGCAGCACCGCGAATTGTCAGTAAAGCGATATCGTTTTTAGAATAAATCCAAACTTGCTTACCACTTTCAGCGTCTAAGCAAAAAACCATATTCTGAGCATTTTGAAAGTAAAGAAGACCCGTTTGCGTATCCATAACTGGAGCTGAAACATTTTCGCTTGAAGTTGCAAAACTCCAAAGTTGTTTGCCATTCCAAATATCGAGAGCAACCACAGTGCCATCATTCGTCGTAACATAAATTCGATCTTTAAACTGGAGAGCACCCGCTTCGACCCCGCCTTTAAATTGTTTTCTCCACACTTCCCGTCCGTTTTCCCGATTATAGGCGACAAGATCTTCAAGGTTATTTCCTTGAATAATCAAACTGTCGTTCACAACAGGAGTCATACGATTCATTTTTCGATGTTCAATGAAGCTACCATCATAGGTTGGCTTTACCCAGTTCACCTGAAATTCTGGAACACTTGATTTCGGAAGTGGCGACATTCGAAAACTCGAACAAGCGCCGACCAAAATCAAAAGAACTATTGTTAGAAGACTGCGGCTTAAGAACTTGGCTGTGATTGTGACCATTTCAAAGCTCTTTTCAATTTTTGCGCTTCTTTAACAGCCCAATGGTTTTGCTTCGCCATTTCAGCAGCCGCTTTAGCGTCGGTTTTTTTCTCAGAACTTTTTTTCTCAGAACCTTTGATGATTTCATCGTACTGTTTTTCAGCGTCTTCAAACTTCGCCATCTTTTCCAAGCAAAGTCCTGATTTCAATCGAACAAGGTCGTGCAAATATCCAAGACGGTTGATTGAGATAACTTTCTTCCACTGATCTAAAGCTTGATCACATTTATCTTGGTTTGCTAACAGATCGCCATTTTTCATCAGGATCAAACCATCCGTTAATTGCGCGCCCGAATTAAAAGTCTTCATTGAAACTTCTAAAAGTTCAGCTTCCTGTTGAGGTCCCAAAGTCGCGGCAACTTCCGATGCCATAAGAGCCATCAATTCGTTCGCAGGAACATTTCCTTGTTTTTTAATATACTCCATCATACGGCCAAATAATTGCGCTGGATCTACTTTAACTGGCTCTGGTGTTTTTGCATCAGCCTTGGCATCTTTTGCATCTGTTTTTGCTTCTGGCTTCTTTTGCTCTGGAGTTTTCCAAGTTGAAAAATCTCTTTCGATTGGAGCAAACGCCACGAGGGCTTCCATATTCTTTGATTCTTTTTTATAACTGATTGCAGCCCAGACAGCCCCCGACACGATTAAAAGTGTCAGTACGATTGCAATTGCCTTAAAGTTTTTTGCCGTCCAGTCAGTTGCTTTTATAAGTGATTCGTTTAAAGAATCGATCCATTTAACCATTTTTTTGTCCTTATCTGTTATTTACTTCTCTCAAAGTTGAAAATACGCGGCTTGCTGATTTACCAGGATGACGCTGCTTCAAGTGACCAATTGTTTTAATTCTCTCTTCAGCGGACCTGTCGGCCGCAGTGTGCGTTCCGATATTATCGCGTTTCGCAATTTCAAAAACTTTTAAAACGTTATCATAAACTTTTTTGGTTTTATCGAATGCTCTGTCAGGGCTATAGCCTTCGAGCTCGACGAATACGTTCATCAGGCCGCCCGCATTCACGACATAATCTGGGGCGTATAAAATCCCCTTCGCTTTCAACTCATCTCCGTGGCGAGGCTCATGAAGCTGATTGTTGGCTCCGCCTGCAACCATCTGACATTTCAACTTATTAATTGTATTATCATTAATGACGGCACCCATTGCGTTCGGTGAAAGCACATCGCACTCTGTGAAAAGAATCTCATCTGGATGAGCCGCCCGTACTTTATACTGATCGACATATCTTTTAACGCGTTCTTGATCGATGTCAGTTACCGTAAGCTCGGCTCCTTCTTGAACAAGATATTTTACCAAGTTCGAACCCACATTACCTAAACCCTGAACGGCAATTCGGACGCCTTTCAAAGAATCAGTTTTGAGTTTCTCTTTTACTGAAGCTTTGATTCCCATTAAAACGCCGTGAGCCGTGTACGGAGACGGATCACCCGATCCACCGAAATCTTTAGGAATCCCTGTGACCCAAGGAGTTTCCATATAAATATATTCCATGTCCATTTCACAAGTCCCAACGTCTTCGGCAGTAATGTATTTTCCGTTGAGAGTGTTCACGAATTGTCCGAAAGCTCTGAACAAACCTTCAGTCTTTTGAGTTTTGGGATCCCCGATGATCACAGCTTTACCGCCACCTAAGTTAAGACCTGCAGCAGAGGCTTTGTAGGTCATCCCTTTTGAGAGTCTTAGCACGTCGATTAAGGCTTCTTCTTCGGATTTATAATTCCACATTCGAGTCCCACCTAATGCGGGTCCAAGCGAAGTGTTATGAATTGCAATAATGGCTTTAAGTCCCACAGTTTTGTCATGGCAAAAAATGATCTCTTCATGTTCGCCATGCTTCGAAATTAGCTCAAACGTACCCACGCATTCACTTCCTTAATTAAATTTAAGTCATGTTGCGTGATCATGGCGGGTTTTAGCCATGTTAGCGAGTCGTTATGCGTAGCAATAAAAAAACCACTCGGGCAGCGAGTGGTTTTCATAGAGATCATCAGTTGGAATGAACCAACTCAATTTGTGCTTTTAAGAGATCAAACTAGAACGAAGTGCTTGCGTCATTAAGCTCTTGAGAAACTCGGTCCATTTGCTTTTTATGAGAAGCATTTTTCATCGATGTTTCTTTACGGTATTTGAGAACGCGCTTAGCAGTTGGAGCATTAAACTGAGTCTGATCGCTCTCGACAACCATTGTCTCAGCTGGTCCTGGGTTCAAGCTTTCGCGAGTCACTTGAATCTGTTTTTTTACTTCACCGTGAAGTTCATTTTGAGCTGAAATATTGTCAGTAATTAATGACTTAAAATCAGCTACTTTTGCCATGGAAATTGAACCTATCATCACGATAACCAAACTCACGATTGTCCCAAAATTAAACATTGTTTTTAAGACCTTTTTCATACTGCCTCCTACCTATCTATATTAGCAAAAGAGCGGCCATCTACCCCTCATGCAGAGTCGATTTCATCTCTTAAAAGTGCGCCAATCTGTTGAATCTTTGAGCACTTGTCATACCGATCTTGTTAGTGTCTGAACGTATGGCTGTCTCAAAATGAGATTGTGCTCTTATATAAAGACCTACTAAAGTAGAGGTATGGTTAAAAAAGTTTTTGAAAGTTCACTTTATTTAAAGAGTTTGCCGTCTCTGGCTTCAGGCGATTCCAAGCGCTCATTCAGAAATGAACTTTTGGAAGAAATTTCCCAAATTCGAAAAGTCGATACTGAAGGCCAAAAATGGAGTCAGAAAAATTATTGGGGAGGTTACACTTCTTATAGTTCAACTTCGCAGTCGTTTGATAAACTCTACCGCTTCTCTTCCACTTTTGCCTTACTAGAAAAGAAAATCAGACCCCACGTTTTGGCTTATGCAAAAAATCTGCATTGGGATTTTGATCCGAACGAACTCAAAGTTTCAACTCTTTGGGTCAACGTGATGCCGCAAGGAACAACTCATAGTTTTCATCACCATCCCCTTTCTGTCGTAAGTGGGACACTTTATTTACAAGTTCCAAAAGGTTCTTCAGGCATTCAATTTGAAGATCCGCGGGCGGGGTTAATGATGGCTTGTCCTCCAAAAAAATCGAATGCGCCTGAAGGCAGCCACAGTCATCTGACGATCAAACCAAGAGCCGGAGAGCTCATTCTTTTTGAGAGTTGGATGAAGCATCAAGTTCCTCCGAATCCATCGAAGCAAGAAAGAATCAGCGTCAGTTTTAATTACGACTGGATTCGGTCATGACCTTTGAGTTCCGGAAAGTCGGCCTTGAGTTCAAAAAAAAGGTGACAGTCCACTTTTCTTGTCGACGGGGCGTTAGAAAAG
>JANPPO010000471.1:0-12974 GCA_031428555.1 Bdellovibrionales bacterium
CGTGAAACGATCAACTTGGAAGCTGGTTTTGATTACACTCATAAAAAGCAAACAGGTGGTTCGGGTCAGTTCGCCAAGATCTCTGGAAAGATTCGTCCTCTTGCAGCTCAAGAAGATGGCGCAGTTTTCAAATTTAATAACGAAGTTGTCGGTGGACGTATTCCAAGAGAATTCATCCCTGCAGTTGAAGAAGGTTTCCGCGAACAGTGCGTGAAGGGTCCTTTGATAGGATTCCCGATCGTTGGCGTGGAAGTGGATTTAGAAGACGGCTCTTACCATGATGTCGATTCTAGTTACATGGCCTTTAAGATCGCAGCAATGGCAGCTATGCGTGAAGTTTATCCGCAAGCTAAGCCAGTCGTTCTCGAGCCGATCATGAAGCTTGAAACGACTGTTCCGGAAGAATACCAAGGTCCTGCTACTGGTCAGATCAATCAGCGCCGTGGTGTTATTACTGGAACTACAACTTTTGAAGGAAGTGTCGTAATCGAAGCTGAAGTTCCATTAACAGAAATGTTTGGATACTCAACTGACTTGCGTTCTGCCACAAAAGGTAAGGGCGAGTTCACGATGGAATTTGCGAAGTACCAACAGGCACCTCGTAATATCCAAGATGACTTAGCAAAGAAATACCAAGCTAAGCGTTTAGCTGAACAAAAATAGTATTTTTGAGTAATCCTTAAAATTAAAAAGAGCGGCTGGAATACAGCTGCTCTTTTTTTTAAATAAAATGGTTTAACAGAGTCATAGACTGGAGAACTGTATTCAAACAGTTTTTTTGAATGTTACTTGTCCACGAATTTTTTAACAGAGACCTTGCCGCTTTCGTTTTGCAGGTTAGGATAGGCGCCAGAGTTAAACTCTGCCCAAATGCCAGCACCAACGACTAGGCCGATGCCCATGCAATATATCATTATTTTGACTAACTTTTTCATAACCACCCAACTTGGAAACGTTCCACTTATTAATCAATATTAACCCTTTGCCGTCCTCTCAGCTCTAAATATTAGGCATATTCTCAGTCCGAGACAGATACATGAGGCCAATCATTAATAACTCGCAAACTGACTGGTTTCATGTCTTGCGTTACCGTCTTTATCCGAGTGACGAATTTTCATAAAGAACATATGCTTTATGGAAATGCCCACAGCTATTCTACGAAATTATTTTTTAAAGTTCCTTAATATCAAGTCATGACCACCCTGATTTTAGTGACCCTTTTAGTGTTACTCGTGTCATTTATAACTTCATTGATGGAAGCGGTGATCTTATCCGTTAATTCGGCTTTCGTTGCACTGGCAGTTGAAAGCAGAAAACCATACGGCCTACTTCTCGAGCATCACCTTGAAAGAATTGATCGCCCGCTGTCAGCGATTTTAACAGTGAATACCGTCAATAACATCGTGGGCTCATCATTGATCGCTTACCATGTTCAGCAGAAGTATGGCGAGACTACACTTGCTATCTTCTCTGGAACTTTGAGTTTACTCATTCTCGTATTTTGCGAAGTATTGCCAAAATCTCTCGGGTCAACTTACTGGAAAAAATTCGCTCCGGCTGCTGCCTACATTATTCAAATCATGATTTTCTTTATGTACCCGGTTGTATGGCTTATTGAAAAGGTCAGTAAAATTTTTAAGACTGAAAATGAATCTCCTGAAGTGACTCGTGATGAGCTGATCATGACAGCTCAAATTGGTGCTGAAGAAGGAATTATCAAAACTAAAGAATCGACCATCATCAAAAATCTTCTGATGTTGGATAAGATTTATGTTTCTGACGTGATGACTCCGCGAACGGTTTTATTTGCACTGGAAGACATCGAAACGGTTGATGATGTCGTTGAAAAATATAAACCGATCCGATTTTCCCGAATTCCTGTCTACCGCGAAAGTCTAGATAACATTATCGGAATGACTTCTCGTTATAGAATTTTAGAAGCTTCTTCTGGTGATGAACACGATAAAAAGCTGGGCGATTTATTAACTCCGGTTGCAACCGTTACTGAAAGAATGCATGTTTCTCAGCTACTTGATTTCTTCATCAAAGAAAAAGAACATCTTGCACTTGCGATTGATGAATACGGAGTCGTCACTGGCCTCGTTACATTAGAAGACGCAATCGAAACCTTACTCGGTGTGGAAATCGTCGACGAGTTCGATAACGTCGAAGACATGAGAAAATACGCATTAGAGCAGTGGCAAATTAGAAAACAAAAGCTTCGAAGAAGCTAATTTTTGATACTCACGGCAGGAACGCGCACGGGCGTAGCTGTTGGGGTCAAAATGATACTTTGAACTCCCAAAACAAATCCCACTGTTAGAATAGCTAAGATTAAGAATATTCGAACTATTTCCCAATCTCGCTTTAAAGCTTGCTTCATTCTTTCGACTCCCGACGACAAAGCTGTCCCCTACCTCTGGAATTGTGCATACTTGGGGCCATGTGATAAGTTTTCAAAAGGAGCCAAAATGACCCCCACTACTATGGACAGGAAAACCTTGTGCAAAGCCGTTTTCAACGCTTGTTATCGTCAAGGAAATTTCAAATTACGTTCGGGGCAAACTTCGACGGAATACTTCGACAAATATCGTTTTGAATCTCAGCCTCACATACTAAAAGCCGTCGCAGAACAGCTGAAAAAATTTATTCCCCCAGGCGTCGATGCACTTGCAGGTTTAGAAATGGGCGGCATTCCGATAGCGACCGCTTTATCACTAGCAACTGGGATTCCAACAGTCTTTGTTCGCAAGAAAGCAAAAGACTATGGAACAGAACAATTTGCTGAAGGCTTTGATATAGAAGGTAAAAAACTTTTGATAATTGAAGACGTTGTAACAACTGGTGGTCAGGTTTTGCTCAGCACAGAAGACCTACGAAAATCTGGTGCGATCATAAGCGACGTTTTGTGCGTGATCCAACGAGGCAAAGACCTCTCGCCATTTTCAGATGCAAAACTTACTTTGCATAGCTTATTCACTATGGAAGAACTGAAACAGACTAGCGACTCAAAGTAAGACATCCTTAAGTCATAAAAACAAAAACTTCCACTTAGCTTGTGGTTTTCCGATACCATAAAGATATGGGGAAGAATAAGTTCGGCGCATTTGCTATTGGGGGAGCTACCCTCCTTTTGTTAGGTGCTATTGCCTTGATTCCATTTACCAACTGTTCACAGAATCCCCAAAATGCTTCAACTCCCAAAACTGCTTTCTTAAGTCCTCAGGAAAAATCAATTGCTCTTCAAGCTCAATTCCAAGGTCGAGTTTCCCCTTCTTTTTGCGAAAGCTCCGAAGCTTACAGTTGCATGAAGAAAATTTATTCAGCATCCATTGAAAATGGAGAAAGCTCGACTCAGCAAGAGTGTGCAATCTTAAATAACAATTTAAAACTATGCCCAGCTGTTAAAACTTTCTCTTTTAATACGGAAGCCGCAGAAGAGAATTGCAACAATTGCGAAGAGTCGTATGAATATTCAGAATATAGCTGTCATCTCAATATTCCAAATTCAGAAAGTGTCTATCCGATCGTTTCCACTCAAAATAAGTTAGAACAAAGTCTTTCAGATCTAAATAATTTCTGTCAGAAGATTGCAGAGAATCTCTAATGAAACAGATTTTTATTATTACTTTTTTAATTTCCTCACTTGCTTGGGGCCATGCACGGCTCATGTCGCCAGCTCCAAGAAATAACAATGCTGGCATTAAGACAGGTCCTTGCGGAGGTCTCGCAAGATCAGCAACTCCAACTGCTGTTGAAGGTGGTAAAATGCTGACAGTTCAGTGGGAGGAAACAATTAATCATCCCGGTCGCTATATCTTTTCTTTATCTCAGGG
Source organism: Bdellovibrionales bacterium (assembly GCA_031428555.1). GTDB lineage: Bacteria > Bdellovibrionota > Bdellovibrionia > Bdellovibrionales > Bdellovibrionaceae. The sequence goes on from JANPPO010000471.1 coordinate 3,837, forward strand.
AAATGACGTTGGCTTCAGCCAAAATGTATTAGCCACAATCGTAGACGAGCAAAATGTCGGTGTAGCGCTACCACATCGATACCAAGCGCAAGTTATGATTCCTAACATAAACTGCCCTACTTGCACGCTTCAGATGATTCAAAGCATGGAAGAAAACCCGGCGGCACCTACTTACTATTATTCCTGCGCGGATCTTAATATTACGGCTACATCTGCGCCTATACCGGCACCAGCACCGGCCCCCATGCCTATGGAGACCGTGCAAAGTTCCACGCTGGGAACTAGCGTGAAGGAAGTTGAATTCGGAAAGGGTTGCGGAACTGTTAAAGCGACCGCAGTACCTGACATGAATTTTAAATGGATGCTCGTTTGTATGTTAACGATGCTCATTCCCTTTATGGCTTGGTTAAAGCTCAGAGCCATAAGCATCAGGTCAAACCGCTAATCTCCTTGTCTTTCGAAGTTCCCCTCAAGACAATTCAAATACGGGGGATTTGATGAAATATTTAACTCTTTTAACTTTCCTATTTCTAAACCAGGCTTCAGCCGCGACCAAATTAGTCTGTATGTCATGGATGAACTACGAAATAGAATTTAGAGAAGCTCCCTTAAGCGAATATGAAACTGCGCACATTGAACATCAGCAAGGTGATTGGGCTTATACTGCAGATGTTCATGAAGGGAAATTAAACTATCTCACAGTTCATTATAAGCCACTCAAAGTTGATGCGACTTCCAGATCACTCAACTTTCCACTGACTCATCTTTCAAATTCTTTTGAAATTGATGGCAAACAAGCTAGCGTCGATTGCGATTTAAAATAATTTATTTTTCGGCAACGATGTAAGCGATCCAGCTGTCGCAAGCTTCGCCTTGTTCAGTTCTTGAAAACTTACCGTTACCTTCACCGTTACGTCTTGTGCCTTCCCAGTATACATGGGTTTTTTTAAAGCCTACTTCTTCAAGAATATCTCGAAGCTCAGGAATCGACCACATACGCCAGTCATAGCTGAATACGTTTTGAATTTTCTTCTGACCTTTGGGCTTGAAGTGGATATGAAACTTAGCTTCATTCGTAACGGGGTCGAAATTATCTTGATCCCAATAGTACGTATAGTTCTTTCTTACTAAAACATCTTCAACAGCATCGGCACATTGCTTGCCACCGAACGCATCAATGAAAAAAAGGCCATTCTTACGAAGACTTCTGCGAGCGTTCGCAAAGTAAGTTTTCAACACTTCTCTTTTCTTGAAGCAATAGTAGGAAAAATTTAAAGCTGCTGCAACATCTGCATCTGGCAATTGTCCTGTTAAAACATTACCTTCAAAAATTTTAAGTCTTTTTTGCGCAGATGGAGTTAGCTCATCCCAATAATAGTTTCTACCATATTCTAAAGGTTCTGGATCTATATCCACAGCCCATGCCCGGTTGTTACGGTGACTTGAAACCCAAGCGTGGCTTAAAAGAAAAGTTCCGCAAAAATCTTCTCTAAATTGAACAGCTTTTTTTCCACGGAGTTCTTTATAAACTCTTTCGAAAAATTCAACATCCACTTCGGGAGATTGAACAGCATCGCGGTACATTTCGTACTTATCGAAATTTGCCTTTTTATTTTTTCGAACTACTTTTCTTTGCAAAGATTTAGCTTTAGCCATTTACGGTTCCTCGCTCAAGATTTCACGAAGCTCTCTTAAGATATCGTTTTTCTGAGGAACAGATGCATCTTCTAAATTGTGATGAAGACCAATACCTGGAAGATTTTTACCCGCAAGCACTCGGGGTCTTGCATGTAAGTGATAGAATAATTCCTGTACACAGCGGTAAACTAAATGTTCTGCGAAATTTGTGACTTCAGTATCTTCATTTACAAACAAAACACGCTTCGTTTTTTCGACCGATTCCTTAATCATCTTCCAATCGTATGGAAATATTGATCGCAAATCGATGACTTCAACCGAAACACCTTCTGACTTCAACTGGTCTGCAACTTCATTACAAAGCAAAACGTGGCGGCCATAACTAACAACAGTTACGTCTGTTCCTTCACGCGTAATTTTACCTTTACCAATTTCAACAAAATATTCTTCTAACTGTGGCCATCTTGGTTTCCAGTCAGAGCGATCACCAATTGGCGCATCGATTCGAGATTTCAATTCTTTTTCGTCTGGTTCACCAGGAATTAGCTCTTCACCTTTAACTCGCATTAGAGCTTTTGGTTTAAGATAAAGAACTGGATTTGGATCTTGGATGGCGGAAAGTAACAAGCCATATGCATCCAAAGGATTAGAAGGCATGATAACTTTCCAACCTGTTAATCTTGAAGCCCAAGCATCAAAAGAATGAGAGTGATAAATACTACCACGAATTCCAGCCCCAACCGGAGTCATCACCGTCATCGGAAGAGTATAATTTCCATTCGTTACCCAATTGGTATTTCCAGCAATTTTTAATAAATCGATCGTATTAAAAATATAATCTACGAACTGAATTTCAGCGACACAACGGTCTCCTGCCATCGCAATTCCCATAGCCATGCCAATGATTCCTCTTTCATCAAGAGGAGTATTCCAGGCATTTTTAAGACCTTGAGTTGCCGTAAACACACCACCCAATGGTGCGCCTACGTCTTGCCCGAAAATATCTTTAACACCTAATTTTGATTCACCTACGTGAAGCGCCATGCGAATAGCTTGAGCCATATTAGACATTAGAATTTTCTCCAGTCCGCATTTTCACTGTTAACAAAAACATTTTCCCAAACGCTATCGCCTTTTGGTTGCGGTTCACCGCGCACTTGTTCTTGAGCTTTAACGCCTTCTTCTTCGTAATCAGACCAAATCTTTTTCACATCAGCTGGCTTAAGCATCCCAGCTTCTAAAAGTCGTTCTTCGAATTTTTTAACTGGATCTACTTCATTAGGATCAGCATTAGCCCCGCTTGCAGAAGAGTGGCCATAGAGTCTTGAAACTTTACTTTCAATGAAACTAGGACGACCTGTCTTCCGGATGTATTCAATTTCTTCCTGAATAGCTAAGTAAGACTCAACGGGATCATTGCCTTCGACAACGCGCGATCGGATACCGAAAGCATTTGCACGGTCGGCAACTTGGTCTTCTCCGTGTTGACCTTCCCATTTCGTGGAAATTCCCCATTTGTTATTTTGAACTGTAATCAGCATTGGCAGTTCTTTACCTTTTCGAGATGCCCACACCAAACCAGAGGCAAAATCCCCTTCAGCCGTTCCCGCATCACCACCCGTGATGATCGTAATAGCCTTGTGGCCCGCACGCTTCTGCGCGTGAGCGGTCCCAAGCCCGATTGAATACTGAACTCCGATAGGTGAAGTTACAGGAGCCACATTCCATTCTGGAATACAGTAGTGATTAGAAAAATTACGGCCACCCGTTGAAGGATCGGTCGTTCGATTCATCATCAAACGAATGGAATCAATCATCGGCAAACCCATCGCAATCAAAGTTGGAGTGCAACGATAATGAAGGTGCAAGAAATCGTGAGCCAAGCCCTTACCCTTACGAGCAAGCAATCCTAAGCAAACTCCCCAAGCTTCTTCGCCTGGTCCACCAATCCAAAAATAGGATTCGCCGGCACGATAAATCTTAATTAAACGTTCTTCAAGAACGCGCGATTTTACCATCAGGCTATGGATCTTTAAAAGCAGTTCAGGGGCCAAGCCCCCGAAGTCATTCTTCTTAACTGATTTTTTCGTTGTCATAACTGATTGGTACTAGAAGTGGTAGCGGTGTGTCACGCAATCTTGCAATGCATTCGCTGGCTTTAGCCCTTTTTTCAGGGCTAAAAACGACTCGCTTTTGATTAAGGAAGTGCTCGCTGAGAATCCGTTAAGTCTGTCAGAACCGCAACCGCTTCAGCCACTTCTGGTCGCTTCATGTACTCTTTAATTCTTTCATCTTTATTATAACGAGATTGCTTAGCTTTCTTTTCTTTTTCAGTCTTTTCTTTGCTGTCTTTTAGGATATCAGAAACTTTAATAAGCTTTCCTTTTTCCTCTGCTTTTTTAGCTTCATCAATCTGCTTTTTAAATTCCAAATCAGCAGAAACACGCTTCTGAGATTTGTCTTTTAACTGCTTAATCAAGTCACCATTCACTTCTTTCCAAGAGCCATCACCTTCTTTTACGAATGCGGCCTTAGAAACGAAGTTAGGAAGCTTTGCCGGTGGCAATGAGTAGTCCAAAGTCTTTTCACCAATATCATCCGAATAAAAGTTTGGAAGGATCACATCGCCTTCAACACCTTTATGCTGAGTACTGCTTCCACCAGGAATATAGAACATTCCAATAGTCACTTTCACAGCACCCAAATCATAAGGAATTGGCACGACAGTTTGAATGCTGCCTTTTCCAAACGTGTGATCAGCACCGACTACAACAGCACGTTTGTAATCTTGTAGAGCACCAGCCACAATTTCAGAAGCACTTGCAGAAACTCTTGAAGTTAACACAACAAGCGGACCTGCCCAGTCAACCATTGCGTCTGTATCTGTATAAGTTTGCTCTTCACGACCGTCTGCACGACCCGCCTGTTTTACAACGTCCCCTGTTTTAAAGAAAAGTCCCGCAATACGAACAGCGTCTTCTAAACTTCCACCACCATTTTGAGAGAAGTCTAAAACAAGGCCTTCCATTTTCTTTTCTTTGGCTTCTTTAATTAATTTTTTCATATCAGCAGCACAAGACCTGCCACCACGCTTACCATCAGAGTAGAAAGAAGGAAGATTGATTACGCCAAACTTTCTTTTTTTGCCACCGATTTCTTTTTCAACTGGAATCAACTGCGCAGCTTCGTCTTCAAGACTGACTTTATCGCGAACCAGAATAACTTCTAACTTCTTTTTGCCATCAGCTTCAGCTCTTAGAATGCTTAATTTAACTTTCGTTCCTTTTTTTCCACGAATTTTTTTAACAACGTCTTTTAAATCCATATCAATTACGTTGTCTAAAGTTCCGTTATCCTGACCAACAGCCATGATCTTATCTTGAATCATAATCTGACCAGATTTCGCAGCTGCCCCACCCGGAACAAGCGCTTCAATCACAGTAAAACCATCCTGCTGAGAAAGCGTCGCACCGATGCCTTCTAGTGAAAGACTCATGTTGATATTAAATTCTTCAAAGAAATCCCGAGATAAGAAGCTAGAATGTGGATCCATCGCACGAGCAAATGAATCAAGATACTGCACAAGCAAATCTTCTTGAGTCATATCATTCACTCTTTTTACTGCGCGCTCGTAATTCTTCATTACGCTTTTCTTTGCTTCATCTAATTTCATATCCGTAGAAACATAGTTCGCAACTTGAAAATGAATATAATCTTTTAGAAAGTTTTCAGCTTCTTTATCAGTTTTCGGGAAGTCTTTTTTATCTGGATCGAAAACAAATTCAGCTTTGCTGTCTAACTTGTAATCTTTATCCAAAAATTTCTTCGCAAAATCAGATCGTGACTGAACTTTTTCTAGATAAACATTTTGAACATCTTTTAAGAAATCACATTTTCTATTTTTGATTTTATCAAAAGCATCACCCATTAACTTCTTCACTTTTGTTACATCAGCTTTAGTGAAGTAAATTTTAGTTCCATCAAGGCGTTTGATGTATTGATCAATCAAGTGCGATTCAAGCTCTTTAGTCCGCGCCTGATTCTTGATATGATTTCCTAAGAACATCTGCTCGATTGAATAAACGAACTGACATTGTAATTTGATCTGACTGCTTTCGCTCTTTTGTTGAGCCTGGGCCTGCAGCGGAATTTGAAGACAAAAAATCATAACTGTAGAAACAAAAGACGAAGTGAATGTTGCAAAACGCATGGGTGGATTTCCTTTCACACAGACTTCCATTTTGACAATAGGCTGATCGGCTGTCTATGAGTCAGTGTTGATAATCTCTAATTATGACTTAGATCATTACAGGACTAAAGGCGCGGTGCCTTGTCGAAAAGATTCATCTGAGCGAAGTGCTCAGCACTTTGAGAACTTAACCCAGACAAAAAGATCTCATGTTTAATAAATTGGCCGCCATGAGTCTCGATCATAAAGAATGACATCTCAGGGTAGTCGTTTTTAAGACGCACTAACTCCTCGACTATCATCTGGATATTTTTAGGATCATCTTCGCTCATCCCGAATCGGTGATGTGGACTATAACCGTAAGTCTCTATGGCTTTTTCAACACTTGCTCGAATCGCTTTTTGCTTCAAAGTTGAAGTTGAAAAGTTCAATTCCTTATCCCCAAGAAATTTTCGCGTTTCAAGATGGCTGACGGGGAAAAGGCTTAAGTAATTAGGCTCTAAAGGTAGGACTTTGCGTTTAACAAATTCTTTGATGCCACTTTTGATCGTTTGCGGAGCATGTCCCCTGGCCGTGATCAACGAAACCGGCCTTTGATTGAAAGTCGCGTGATAAAAACATTCCCACGATGGACCCTTCCACTGAAGATCCGGTTGCAATAAAGCCTTTTCGATATCATCAACAAAGATCTGCTGCCTCCGCCCTAAAACTGTCAGCTCTTCATCAGAGTGATCACGGAAATAGCGAAATGAACCCACTTTATCATCGTAGCGAATTTCATAATCTTTAAATTGCCCAACTTCACCGATTTGAGAGTGATACAAAGCCCAATCTCCACTTGAAAGAAACATTTCTTCATCAGTTTTTCGGTGGAAAATAACTAAGGGAGTAGTCAGGTAAGCAATATTGTCATCGAAGTCGAAAAAATAAAAACTGCGACCACCCAAATGGTAGTTGCGATCTTTTTCTGGAACTCGATCTATCCCGAGTTCTATTTGGCCCTTAATTGACTCATCCGACATAAAATAACTTTTATCATAACTGAGAGGAGAAGTTCCCCCCATTTGTAAATATTACTTCTTACGCAACTTAACCGGAGCTTCTTTAACAGCCTTTGCAGAAGCAATTAAAGCACCCTTAGCTGGAGCTTTCGCCGCCTTGGTCGCTTTTTTAGGCTTCTTGGCTTTCTTTTTAGGCTGCAAATCCATTTTCACGTTCAAAACATCTAAGGCTTTTTCGAGCGTTATAGTTTCTGCTGTTTCGCCCTCTGCCAATGACGCATTGGTCTTTCCAGCCTTAACGTACAATCCATAAGGACCGTTTAAAAGTTGAACTTCATCCTCAGTAACTGGGTGCTTGCCCAAAATTTTGAGAGGGGCGCCACGTCCGCCACGACCTTTTTTCGGAGTCGATAACAACGCCATCGCCTGCTCAAAAGTGATTTCAAATAAGCTTTGACCCTTAGGTACCGAGCGGTAGTCTTTTTCGCAAACAATGTAAGGACCAAAACGACCGATCCCCACTTTTACATCTTTTAAAATTGTCGGATGCTGACCCAGAGTTTTCGGTAATTCTAAAAGCTGCAAAGCTTTTTTCAAATCAACTTCAGTTGGAACAGTTCCCGCTGGAATACTGATTCTTTTAGGCTCTTCGTCATTTTCGCCCAACTGAACGTAAGGACCGTATCTGCCAGAAAGAACATAAATATTTTTATCAGTCGCGGGATCTTTGCCTAAACTATCTTGGCCATGAAGTTTTTGATCAACAATTCTGTCAACCGTCTCCATGTTCATATCAGCCGGAGCTTCCGCATCTGGGATTGAGGCATTTACTTTTTCATCACCTTTAAGTGTCGTTAAGTATGCGCCGTATTTTCCAACGTGAAATTTTACGAGAGGCAAATTATCAAAGACGATCGATCTTGCTTCATCAGGATCAATATTTTTTTCCTGTTTTTCGACCATTGATTTAAGGCCCTTAGGTCCATGATAAAGTTGCTTTAAAAATTTAATCGAATCCAAGTCACCATCAGCGATATTATCTAATGATTGCTCCATCTCTGAAGTAAATCCTAAGTCCACATACTCTGGTAAATGCTGATTCAACAACTTAGAAACAACAAGTGCAGTGAACGTCGGGACTAAAGCACTTCCCGCTTTGCGAACGTACCCACGATCAATAATTGTTCCAATAACAGAAGCGTAAGTCGATGGACGGCCGATGCCTTCTTTTTCCATTTTTTGAACAAGACTTGCTTCCGTATAGCGCGCCGGAGGCTTCGTTTCGTGATCGGTCACTTCCAGACGATTTGCTTTTGTCTTATCACCTTTTTTTAAAGGCGGTAGCTTCACTTCTTTTTCAGCTAATTCTGCATCCGGATCATCTTGTCCTTCTACGTAAGCTCTTAAGAATCCCGGAAATTCAATCGTCATTCCAGAAGCAGAAAAAATAGCATCACCTGATTTAATTTTCGCAGAAACTTGCAGCTGACGTGAATCAACCATTTGGGAAGCGACGGTTCTCATCCAGATCATTTCATAAAGCTTCATCTGAGTTCCGCTTAAGCCCGCTTCACCCGGATGAACAAACGATGCGCCCGCTGGACGAATCGCTTCATGGGCTTCTTGCGCGCCTTTTGCTTTTTTAGCATCAAATAATCTTGGTTGAGCTGGTAAATAATCTTTCCCGTACTCTTGAGAAATCCATTTCCTCGCAGCCGCAATCGCTTCTTGAGACAAGAAAGTCGAATCCGTACGCATGTAGGTAATAAAACCCTGCTCGTACAACTTCTGTGCAACTTGCATCGTTTCCCTTGCGCCCATTCCTAATTTTCGGTTGGCTTCCTGCTGAAGAGAAGAAGTAATAAACGGTGCTGCCGGTTTTCTTGAAACTGGTTTTTCATCCACTTCATCAACAATAAAAGGCAATGTCTTAACTTGAGTTAAAATCTCTTGGGCTTTTGCGTGATCAAGTAATGTAACGTTCTGGCCAGCTAACAATTTGCCCGTGTCAGAGTCGAAATCTTTACCACTCGCGATTCGGTTATTTTTTACCGATTGAAGTTTGGCTTCGAAGCCCACTCCATCTTTTTCCAGCTCTGCTGAAATCCCAGAATAAATTGATTTCTTAAATTTTAAGCGTTCAAGTTCACGCTCTGCCGTTAAGCGAACCGCAACAGATTGAACTCGGCCAGCAGATAAACCGTAAGCAATTTTTTTCCACAATAGCGGAGAGATCGTGTAACCCACCAGGCGATCCAAAATCCTACGGGCCTCTTGTGCCCTAACAAGATTGAAATCGATCTGTCTGGT
>JANPPO010000472.1:0-6685 GCA_031428555.1 Bdellovibrionales bacterium
TAAAAAAATTCTGGTTGAAGTAAAGCCGCACTGGAAACGTGTCATTGTCATTGCTATTACCGGCGTTATTTACGCCGCTTGCTTAGCAAGACTTATGTACATGGTGAAAGATATTGAAGCCTCCTTCAGATCTGGAAATCCAAACAAAATTCAAGAAGTGACTTTAACGGTTCTGGCCTTAGCCCTAACAGTTGCAATCAGCAGATACTTTCACATCTATTTAATGAACATCACAGCCGAACAAGTAGTGAATCAGTTCAGACAAAAACTACAAAAGAAGTTTTTAGGTATGGACCTTAAGTTTCATGCTGAATACGCTTCTGGTTCCGGCGGCCTTATGAGCCGTATTATGAATGATATTAACGTCATTCAACATGGCTTACGAATGGTAGCGGACATCTTTCGTGAGCCTTTGCTAGCAGTGTTCTTGATTTATAATTTATTCGCTCTGAACTATAGACTGACTCTGATGATTATTTTCATTGCTCCAGTTATTATCTTTTTCCTAAGGCAGATTTCCAAAAGCTTGCGTAAGTATGTTCGCAATGGGCAGGAAAATTTAGAAAAGATTTCTGCGACGATTAAAGAAAGCTTAGATGGCGTAAGAACTATTCAGTCTTTTAACCTAGAGCCCGTTCTTGAAAACAAATTAAAGTCCGAATCTGACTTTTATTTCGGGTTACGCAAAAAAGTACATGCACGCGTAGAGGTGATGGGTCCCGTTACAGAATTTGTTGCAACTTGTGTAATCTTAGGAATTTTCTTTTACTTTGCCGCCGCTATTTCAAGGGGCGAAGCCACTGTTGGTGATGTTTTAGCTTATATTGCTTCTATGCTTACAGTTAATCAGCCCATTAAGAAGTTTCAAGAAAGCTACTTAAGGATTCAAGAGACTGTTGTCGCAACAGAAAGAATTCATCAAATCTTAGATCAGCCTTCCGAATTAAAAATGCCAGCTAATCCACTTCCTTTTCCTAAGAACTGGAACAAGATTGAATTTAAGAACGTTTCTTTTTCTTACGGACATCACCAGGTTCTGGAAAATTTCAATCTCGAGATTAAAAAAGGCGAAACCGTTGCCCTGATCGGCGAAAGCGGAAGTGGCAAGTCAACTATCGCAAATTTACTCGAGCGTTTTTATGATCCAACTCATGGTGAGATTACGATTGATGGAGTTTCGCTCAAAGCTTTAGACGTTGCAGAACTTCGAAAAAACATTGGCTTGGTTTCTCAAGACGTTTTCCTGCTCCGCGATTCAGTCGAGAATAATATTTGGTCAGGTGATTTCGCGAAATCAAAAGACCTTGTGAAAACGATGGCTCAAAAGGCCCATGCTCAAGACTTTATTAACCGCTTGAAAAGCCAGTATGATAGCCAAGTGGGTGACCGCGGTGGTTTGTTATCTGGCGGTGAAAAACAAAGAATCAGTATCGCCAGAGCGTTCATTAAAGATGCTCCGATCCTTATATTAGACGAAGCGACTAGTGCACTTGATAGCCAAAGTGAGGTCGAGGTTCAAAAAGGTTTGAACTCTCTTATGGAAGGGCGTACAGCGATCGTCATTGCCCATAGATTATCTACTGTTCAGAATTGTGACCGCATCGTGGTACTTAAATCTGGACGTATCGCCGAGATGGGAAACCACGAGACTTTGCTTAAAAGTCAGGGCGAATACTTCAAATTTTATAAGCTACAGAATTATATTGCCTCAACCTGATACGGCAAGTGTTTCTAAGTGAAACACTCTTAAGATTTATTGTGGAATTGACCAGAAAAACGACACCATCTTCCCCTCAACCATAAAGTCCGTCAAAAGATTGGACGATATGTGTACTGTAATTAGTCAGCTATACAATGAGGGAGTAGAATATGTCGATGATCAACTGGGATGAATTTGAACATATACATGTTATCAAAAAGTTAAAGCAAATCCTCAACACTTGGTGGAATATCGATGTGATCTTCACCGACGAACGTGGACAGTTAAAAGGTTTCGATGGCGGCAAGCAGGCATTCTGCAATCCAGCCGTTGGCTTTTACTGCTCGAAAGAGTCTGCACAACAAGGAATTGGCGAATTAGTCGCTAAAACTATTGATGACTTAAGAGTGTCGCAAAATAATTTCGCGATAAAGAAGTGGGATGTAACAGGCTTTGACGTAGGAATTTTTCCCATCATGATCGAAAACGATATGGTTGGAACAGTTGTTGCGATGGGTTTTTTAAAAGACCCTGCTGATTCAAATCGTTTCACTGAAATTCGTGAGCGATGGGCTGCTTTCGGCTTATCTGGTGACATGATTGAAAAAGGCATGGGCAAAGTAAAATGCTTAAGTGATTACGATAGAACTCACTTCAGCGAACTTTGTGAACTTGTTGCTCAAGAGATCGTGACTCTTCATGTAGAGATTTCTTCTCGTGAAATTCGAATTCAAGAATTGAACAAAGAATTAGGCAACAGATTTAAATACGACAACATGATCGGTAAATCTAAGCCTATGCAGTCTTTGTATGCATTATTAGATAAAATCAAAGGTGCTGATTCAACTGTAATGGTTCAGGGTGAAAACGGAACTGGTAAAGAATTGATTGCAAAGTCTATTCACTACAATTCTCATCGTCATGATAAGCCATTCGTTCTTCAGAACTGTTCTGCTTTCAATGATAACTTATTAGAGTCAGAGTTATTTGGTCACACGAAGGGTTCATTTACGGGCGCTCTTAAAGACAAAAAAGGTCTTTTCGAAATCGCTGATAAAGGCACATTCTTCCTAGACGAGATCGGTGATACTTCTCCACAGATGCAAGTAAAGCTTCTACGTGTTCTTCAAGAGGGAACATTCACTCCGGTTGGAGCAACAGAAGCCAAGCGTGTTGATGTCAGAATCGTTGCCGCTACAAATAGAAACTTAAAAGAGATGGTTGAAGCTGGTACATTCCGAGAAGATTTGTACTACCGTTTGAATGTTATCAACATTCGCGTACCACCTCTTCGTGAAAGAAAAGAAGATATCCCTTACCTAGTGGATTTTTTCTTAGCAAAACTTCACGACGTTCACCCGACAGCGTCTAAAAAAGTTCTAACAAAGCGTGCTTTGGAAAAACTTTATGACTACGCTTGGCCAGGTAACGTTCGAGAATTACAAAATGAGATTGAACGTTTGTTTGTTCTATCTGGTGAAGAGACTAAGCTTATGGCTGAACATCTTTCTGGAAAGATCTTAGAATCTGCAGAAAAAACAAAAGTTCAGGGCGCTCGTTTGCAAGGTAAGTTAAAAGATGCCTTGGAAGACCTAGAACGCGATATGATCCGCGAAGGATTACGTCGCACAGGCTGGAATAAATCTAAACTTGCAAAAGAATTAGGTATCTCCCGCGCAGGTCTTATCATGAAGGTCGAAAAGTACGGCCTAGATAAACGAAAACTCGCTCGCTAATGTGACAGGTACATTTTGCGTAACGGCTCGTCATAACAGCCCGAAACAAAATTCTGTCCTAGACAATCGCCTCTCCCTTAAAACTTAAAAGTCCTTAGCTAAAAACTAAGGGCTTTTTCTTTTTGTGAGGCTAGCTTATCTTTTTAAAGGTCCAGTGAAAATTTCACTCGACATGACTCTTCAATATCCACTGTTCTTTTCATTTACATTCATAAAAATAATTCCAAAACACCTTCCTTCTCTAATATAAGCTGCAACCAACGCGGTATTTGCAAGCTCATTTGGCGCCAATTCTCGGCACGATAATTGGATATACATATTATCAGCAGGTAATTAAATACCGGGGGGTAGTCGTCATGGTTGAGAAACTTAACGACATGTTAAAGCATCGCTATGGTAAGGGGTTGTCGATTCGTCGCTTGGCGGGAATCGAACAGAGTTTTTCCGAAGAGACTTCTCTTAGGGGGGAAGATCTCTGCATCCCGATCTTCGTGAAAGAAATTTTCTTGGGGTATGGCTTGGTTCACGAAGCTCGGGATCTTTCTTCGGACGACCGAAATCAGGTTGCACGATTAGTGCGAATGATTTTGGAACCACACCTTTATTCACAACATTTGGAAAGAACGATCAGTAATATCGAGATTGAAAAATCTTTGATCGAAGAAAATCCAGATGCTCCGAAGACTAAGGGTTTATTTCTTTTCGGAACTCAATCTAACTTGGTTCAAAAAGCTGCTTTAGAAATTCACGAGATCACTCAGAACTTTTGCTATTTGCCATTTATGGATGTAGCAACTGAGATCAAATCTGTTCAGGATCTTGAATCAATGGACAATTCGACTTTGGTCGTGGATTTAGAAAAAGATTTAAGCGCTGAACATCAGAATATTTTGGCTCAGTTTATTACTGAAGCAAAAGTAGGTCCGCTTGTTATTTTCGTGGGATCAAAAGCATCTGCTCATTTATCCTTAGAGAAAACGCTTATTGAAGCTTTAAAGACATTAGAATTTTCAGTAGATCGTATGCCGCTTGATAAAACAGCGATGAACGAAGTGCTAGAAATGCTCTACTTTAAGTCTTAATCAAGTCTTGATCACCAGGTCAGCTTCTGACACAATTTTAGGGTGTCAGTAGTTGAACCTTACGTGGAAACGTTCTTAGAAAAAACCCTGTCTTTTAAAGACATTAAAATCTTGCCGTTGGCAGGCGATGCCTCTAACCGCAAGTATTACCGTATTGTTCATTCTGAAGATTCTTGGGTTCTTATGAAATGGGAACCATTCAATCCAGAAGAATATCCATTTTTAAGCGTTCTTCAGCATTTTGCCAACAACGGCGTCCTTGTTCCAAAAGTTGTTGGAATGTCACCCAGCGAAGGCTTGGTTCTTTTAGAGGACTTAGGCGATCTCACATTAGAAAGAAGATTTTGGGAAAATCAGAATCAAGAAACCATCATCTTCTTCTACAAAATGGCTTTAGACGAGATCATTAAAATCCACGGCAAGGCGACTCAGAATAAATCCAACTGTACTGCTTTTAAAATCCAGTTCGATACTGAAAAGCTTCTTTGGGAACTCAATTACGGTAAAGACAATTTGATCGAAGGTGTTTTGAAAGCCGATCTATCACCAAAAGTTCAAAACGAATTACAGAAAATCTTTTTGAATATCTGCGAAACTCTTCATAACGAACCCAAAGTTATCTGCCACCGCGATTACCACTCTCGAAATTTGATGATCAAAAGAGATAAAATGTTTGTAATCGATTTTCAAGATGCTCGCATGGGCCCTGTTCAGTATGATCTTGTTAGCCTATTCCGAGATTCTTATGTCGATTTGGAAGACGGGACCGTCGCCCAACTTATGGACTACTACTTAGATCAAACCAAATCATTTCTGCCAAAGAATTTTTCCCGAGATCACTTCGACAAGATCTATGAGCTTCAAAGTTTGCAAAGATGTTTTAAGGCATGCGGAAGTTTCGCAAGCTTCTATCATCAGCGCGGCGATAAGCGATATCTAAAATACTTAACGCCCACTCTAAAAAGAGTGATTAAGTGTCTAATCCAATTTCCCCAGTATAAAATATTTTCTGACATTCTTTTGGACTCAGGCGCCCTCGAGAAAAAATTTGAAACAATGTGAGGGTCCAAATGAAAGCCATGTTACTTGCTGCCGGTGAAGGCACACGCTTTAGACCTCAAACTTTAAAAGTACCAAAACCAGCATTACCACTTCTGAATGTGCCACTTGGTTATTATTTTTTTCCGTTTTTGCATTCAGTTGGTGTTGATTCAATTGTTGTGAATACTTTCCATTTGCCCAAAGTTGTCCAGGATCTCTACTCCGCTCAAACTCAATTCCCGGTTGAATTCAGCCACGAAACCGGAAAAATCCTAGGTAACGGCGGTGGGCTCGGAAATGCGAAAAAGTATTTTTCGAATGAAGAAAATTTATTTCTTCTTAACGCCGATGAAGTCTTCATTCCCCAAAATCAAAAATTTCTAGAGGAAATGAAGACTCAGCATCAAAAGCAAAAGCCTCTAA
Organism: Bdellovibrionales bacterium; assembly: GCA_031428555.1. Taxonomy (GTDB): domain Bacteria; phylum Bdellovibrionota; class Bdellovibrionia; order Bdellovibrionales; family Bdellovibrionaceae. The sequence goes on from JANPPO010000472.1 coordinate 5,982, forward strand.
GTACCCTTCTCGTCATGAAGCATCCCGAAGTCGGCACAAAGTTTGGCGGCATATGGGTCGATGAAAATAAAAAAGTCATTGGCTACGGACTTAAAAAACCCGCTGAAGCTGTTGAGGGTTACCATTATTTAGGAATTCAGCTTTTAAATAAAGAAGTCTTCAATTTCATCAAACCGAATCTACAGCAAAATATTCTGTACGATAACTTGTCCGCCGCCCAAGCCGCAGGACACAAAGTCGAGATTTTCGAAACATCCGGCCACTGGTACGAAACCGGAAACATCGCCGATTACCTTCACGCCACAAAAGAAATCTTAAGCCACCTCGCTAAAGGTACAAAAGAGTTCGAACCGCTCAAGCGCTTCTTATCAGAATTCGCAAAGCATTCACAACTCGAAACAAAAAATGGAATTTTGATCTGGAAAGAATCTAGCTCTCGAATTTCAAATTGTGAGTTTGTCGATTTCGCCGTCATCGGAAAAAACGTGAACCTTAAAAACACAAAAGTGGAAGCCTCCGTCGTCGGCGCTTCTACTTCGTTTGATTCCGTCAATATTAAAAAGGACTTAGTTCTTTAACTCGGGCTCCGGTCCAAAAAAAGTCTTCTGAGTATTTTTTAAGTTATAACGACGGCTCATCATTTCAAAGATGCTGTCAGAAGCCACGCCAATCGGATCACCATTGAAATTCTTCGTTAAACCTTT
>JANPPO010000473.1:0-2153 GCA_031428555.1 Bdellovibrionales bacterium
GCGAATGCGCTCGTTTAGCGAAAACTTGGCACGGGAAGATCGATCAAATTGTTCTATTGGGAACGGGTGGAAGTTCTCTTGGTGTGCAAGTTATCGCTGAATTTTTCGGCATGACAAACATGATCTTCATCGACAACGTTGATCCAGTTCATTTTCAAGCGCAGATGAAAAGCATCAAAGATTTGTCGCGAACGGCATTTTTGATTACGTCAAAAAGTGGAACGACGGTTGAAACTTTATGCGCATTAGAGATGATTTTACAAAACTATAAACTCAGCCCTTACGTTGCTATTATTTCTGAAAGAAAAGAAAGTTCACTTGCTCAGTGGGCTTTGAAAAAATCTTATCATCATTTAGAAATTCCACTCGATGTAGGCGGCCGCTACTCGGTTCTTACTCCGGTAGGAATGTTGCCTGCAGCATTGCTAGGACTTGATCTTGATAAATTTCGTAGTGGTGCTTCTGAAGCTATTCGAAGTAAAGAGCTCGTGGCTCAGCTCATTGCTCAAAGTATTATGAGCTTCGAAAGAGAAGAGTGGATTACAGTATTTTGGATTTATTCTTCACGTGCATCTTTCCTAGGAAGATGGATTCAACAGTTGTGGGCTGAGTCTTTAGGTAAGGAAAGAAACATCATCAATGAACCTGCTGCTCGGGCAAGCACTCCGTTTTTTGCTCTTGGTACTACTGATCAGCACTCGACGCTTCAGCAAATGATGGAAGGTGCTCAAGATAAGTTTTATTGGTTTATTCGATTTAGTGCGTTGGAAGTGTCATCAACGATTGATGCGACCCATTTTCCTGAAACGGAATTTTTAAAAGGTCACTCGATGGGTCGACTTTTTGCTGCGGAAGCTCAGGCGACTCAAGAAGCTTTAGAGCAAAAAGGACGCAGCACGCTTTGTCTTAAAACGAATATACCTATGGTCAAGCAGTCTGCAGAGCAAGCTTTAGGCTTCTTCTTCATGATGATGGAACTCGTAGTCGCGGGAGTTGCACAACATATGTTAATTGATGCATTCGATCAGCCGGGTGTCGAGCTAGGCAAAAGACTGGCTCGAAATCAATTTAATACTCGCAGTTGAGCCTTCGTTTCTAATTAGGTACACTTTTTGAATATGAGTGACGATTCAAGCAAAGAAGACAGAACCGAAAAAACGGTCGTAGCAAGTGAGACTACGCTTAATCGAAAGATGGCATCTTCAAATGTTGCGCCTGTCTTGATTGTTTTAATTGGACCTGCGGGTTACCAAGGTAAACAATGGGCGCTTCAAGATAACTTTGTTATCGGAAGAGCAGTCGAATCCCAAGTTTTTATTGATGATGGAAGTGTCAGTCGCGCACACGCGAAGATTGAATTTCGCGGCTCAGAAATTGTCATCGTCGATTTAGGTTCAACAAATAAAACTGTGGTCAATGGCGCACCCTTAGCGCCACTGGCTCCACAGGTCTTAAAAAATAATGATCAAGTTAAAACCGGCAACGTGGTTTTCAAGTTTCTTGATAAAGGAAATATCGAAGCCATTTCTTCTGCAGAACTTTTTGAAAAAGCAAATCGTGATGGACTCACGGGTGCATACTCCAAAGGTGCATTGATTGAACGTGGACCTGAAGTGATCAAAAGATCTGAAACTTTAGGCGAGCCTCTAAGCGTAATTGTTTTCGATATCGATCATTTCAAAAAGATTAACGATTCCCACGGTCACCCAGGTGGCGACTACGTTTTAAAAGAACTTTGCCGAGTCATCTCGACGAAGCTGACTCGTTCAAATGACTTCTTTGCCCGCTACGGGGGGGAAGAGTTCGTGTTGATTCTAGTTGGAACTCCGATCAGTGCCGCGATCGATATTTCGGAACGTATCAGAAAAACAATTCAAGACTGCGAATTCGTTTTTGAAAACAAAAAAATTCCAGTGAATGTTTCAGTCGGTGTTGCCTCAAGAAAAGCGGACGAAGTCAGCTGGGATGTCTTATTCGACAGAGCCGACAAAGCCCTCTACAGCAGCAAACAAAACGGCCGCAACCGAGTCACCATCTCCCCATAACCCACCTTCGCGGCCGGCGAGGCTCACTTTTGTAGAAGCGCGGCGTTACTTTAGTAGTCTTTTCCATTGCTCTTCCCTGAAGCCTACGGTGCCTGAATTGTCTGTAAG
>JANPPO010000474.1:0-25901 GCA_031428555.1 Bdellovibrionales bacterium
CAATTTCTTAAAACGCATAGCATTGAAACTGAGTTGGTATTTTGTTTGCTCTCTATGTAAGCAAGTGAAATCGATTGCAACATCATGGAGGATGTATGAACTCATCGACACAAGTCCAGCACGGCCTTAGAGAATACAAAGACGCAAAAGCTTCGCACAAATCTAAATCAACTCATTCGAATAATTCAGATGTTGATTCTAGAGATCAAAACTTTAAGAGATCTGCATCTCAAGATAATAAAAAAAACTTTTCAGACGTTCTAAAAGAAAAAATGAGATAGCTTATTTTTTTGCTTCGGGTTCGCAGGCTTTGAGCCACTCGCCACGAAGTTCGATGACTGCAGAAGCAGGAAGCATTTTCTTATAAGTCCCTTTGGCTTCGCCATCGAGTTTATAACTACTAACAGTGTAACTTCCTTTGATTGTTCCAGTCGCGACTAGATCATCGCTATCACAAGATAAAGCCGCATCGATGTTTTTATTTTTCACATCCCACTTCGTTAATACACAGCCATTCTTTTTTAAATTCTTTGTGATCGAAGCTTTCACATCTTTTACTTCATGAGGAAGGACACAATCTTCTTCATCAGATGAAGGCAGAGGCAAGCCATTTACTTTGAAGCTGGCTTTTGCTTTCCAAATTCCAGGTTTTAAAACCTGCGCTTGAGAAGTTATACCTAAAAGAACGCCCAATAAAAGTAGAACAGAAGATGCTTTTTTCATGTCCCAAGAATAGCACTTCGAAATTCTCTGTCAAACAGCTGTAGAATTAATGCGCCGATTGCGGAATATGACAAAAGTTTTGGGGTGGGTGGTCCAGAGACCTTCCGTCTAGTTTAGGGAGCTTTTTTAATCATTGCCTCAGGAATGAGCAAAAAATTTCCGAAAACACTCCATATGAAAATACAAAAAACCATCTTGATCGTCTTCCTCTCAAGCCTTTACGGATGCGGATTTCAGGGGATTTCTAACAACACAAAAATTGCTGATAAGATCGAAGAAAAAATCGATTGTCAGGACTTTGAAACTTTCTTCTGGCATACGCTACATGATGCCTCTCTCAATTCTGAAGTTCCAGCATCCTGGCAGGACTTGAAGCAAGCGCTTCAATCACGTGATCGTTTGCGGAACGAAAAAGTTGTGACATTGATTACGATTTTAGAAAAGTATTTAGGCGCAGAGTTTTGGAACAAGCCGATTGAGGAGCAAATTGAGATTTGGGCGCAGCTCGAACTCAAAATTGAAGATCGTCCGCAGTGGCCGGAATTACAAGCAGAGCTTAAAGCTTTGTTTAATAAGCACGCTTCAAGCAAAAGTACAGTCTGTGATCCTGAAAGTTTAGTTTCAGGCCAAGCTGTCGGTCCGTCAGAAAAGGGTGGGCGCTTTGTTATGGCAACTGCTTATCAATCATGCGAAGCAACTCGAATGCCGGCGATGACATTAAAGACTCGTGATGCTGAAGGTATTTCACGAATCGGAACTCATCCTTCGGGCGGCGGAATTCGGGTTGTCAGTGACTTGAAAGCTTTGCAGTCAACTCATCCGTATTTGCGAATTCAAAATAAAGAGGCAGGTTGTTTCAACGTGGAGGCCAATCCTCTCATTTATGATTTCGGTGGAAAACCTGGCTATGTTTCCTCGGGCGCCCGGGAACTGGATTTATTTAAGAACAATGGTTCGGGACATAAAAAAACTTTAGGAATTGATTGCAGCGGATTAGTTTTCGCAAGCCTTGGTGTTCAAGGTTTAAGAGTCATTCCCAACAAAGATGTAACTGCAGGTTTGGCGAGTGGCTTCGGCTCGGCAAGTTTATTAAATCCACCCAAAGAGTGGAAATGTTTAGAGCGAATTAAAGTCGGTGCAGATTTGGGAGTCAAAAAGAGCAATGTCGGTATGGATATCGTCATCAACGAGGGCGACGCCCACGCAGATCGTGTGATTAATAAGGGCGATGTGATCTCGATCAAGGGTCACACGGTTTTGGTTGACGAAATTGGCGCGGATCCTTTCGGATTTTCTTGGATCGCGACTCGGGCAGACTGCGCAAAAATCAGCTCGGACAATTTCGATTTCACAATCTTGCAAAGCTCACCAAGCAAGAATGCCGTAGGAATTAATCGTTACGTAATCAAAGATTATTTAAACGACGGCGCAGACACAATGAAAAAAGGCTTAGTAAAATACGCTAAGGCAGCCTGCGAAGCTCGATTTGATTCGAAACAAATAAGACCCGTCTATAGCGAAATCTCAATCGTCAGACACAAGGGCACACCAGAATGCGTAGGCCGAGCCCTGACAATAAAAAACGAATCCTGCGTAAGCACCTGCTCGGGGATCGCGCGGCCGTAGCAAGAACTCGGGTTCGGCGAAATGCACGGTCACTGCGTCGTTCGGGTGCGGGGAATGCGCGCGGGAATGCGGGGTTCGCCTTAGCCTTGTGCGAACTCGGGTTGGGCGAAGTGCGCGTTCATAGTTTCGGGCGCGCGCGGGTGCGCGACAGCTGACAAATTTTTTCGCGCTTGCAGCAATTTCACTCTTAATCAAAAAAATCTTGACCACTTTTTTGAAGCGCTAGTTTTTCTTAATGGCGATCAAAATTTAAATTTGCGTTTTAATCTATTTTTTTGAACGAAGTGCGCGGGGCGAAGGCGTTAGAGCCCTATGGTCTTGAATAAATTTGCATCCTGGCCTCAGGCATAAACTGTGCTTGAAAACTCATGTTATAAATTTCTCATTCGAGATCCTAAGTTTGGGAAAGGTATTTGTATTATGAGACAAGCAAGTTTTAGCTTTATGAAGGATTATAAAAAAGAATTTGGTGGTTCTCTTTTAGAGGGAAAGAGAAAGTCTAAACGACCACTTTCAACGAAGCATCCTTTGCATTTGATACTTAAGTCATCCTGCAGTGGCGTCTTTAATCCTGGAAATATCTCATTAGATAAACTGATTCGCTCTCAAGCTAAAAAGTTTGGTATAAAAATTTACGAGCTTGCCCTTAACTGGTCACATATTCATTTTATTTTAAAAATAGAAAGTCGAAAGGACTATAATAAATTTATTAGATCTCTGACGGCTGCTTTGGCGAAAAGAATTTGTAAATTATAACCTCACCTTGAAGTTATTTTTGATCTTCGCCCCTTCACGCGGATTATTTCCTGGGGAAGGGACTTTAAAAGAGTTTTAGAGTACGCTTTGCTTAATCAAATGGAAGCTTTCGGCATGATAATTCGCGCGAAAAGAAAAAAATCCCGCAAAAAACCAGACAAGAATCGCCGCGCAAGTTGAAACGCGAACAGCAGTCGGAGTAGCAGCAAAATCCCGCTCGCCTAAACAAAAAATGTTTATACGCGTTGTGCCGGCGGGGAGCCCGCGCGCTCGATATTCATATTCGGTCACCGCAACACGCGCAATCAGTCCCACAACAAGATGCCCAAAGTAGGCAAAATTTCCCAATTGAACGCTGTTTAAACTCTGCTAAAACACATCCTCGGGTCTCATAGGGGAAAATTATTACTAAACGCCCGGTTTTACCGCTAATTTCGATGCAGAGGTGCAGAAGTTTGATTAGAACATTCATGAACTAAAATCAAATGTGGGGTTTCGTTGGATCAGAGTTCGGTAGCTGACAGTTCTAGACCTAAAATTGTCTTAGTAGATGACTACGAAGCAAATCTACTTGCACTCGAAATCCCGTTAAGAGACCTCAACTGCGAAATTATCAAATTTAGTTCAGGCAAAAAAGCTCTCGATTTTATCAGAAAAAATGAAGTGGCTGTGATCCTTCTCGACATTAAAATGCCGATTATGGATGGATACGAGGTCGCTCAGCGCGTTCGCGAGATGCCGCATGCTAAAAGTACGCCGATTATTTTTATCACGGGAATTTTGCCAAATGAAGAGCTGATTGAAAAAGCTTATGAATCTGGTGGTTCGGATTACATCATCAAGCCCATCAATCAAAAAGTTTTAGCTTCGAAAGTTTCTATTTTTATCGAACTTTTTGATTCAAGAAATCAGTTAAAGTTAAAAGCACTGGCTACAAGCGAAGAAAAGTTTCGAACACTTTCGGAATCAATGCCGCAAATGGTTTTTACGTCTGATTCTAACTGGGTCGTCACGCACTTTAATCAGCGCTGGTACCAATATACGGGACTTAAATCTGTTAATTTGGATCAAGAATTTTGGTCTCAAGTTATTCATCCTGATGAGTTGAAAACAATGTACACAACTTGGGAGGAATCAAAAGTATCGGGCCAAACTTGGACTCATGAATACCGGATCAAACGACATGATGGAGTTTATCGCTGGCATCTAGCCAGATCAGTTCCAAAGCGTAACCCAGAAGGTCAGATAATCCAGTGGATCGGAACCGTGACCGATATCGAAGATCAAAGGCAAAATCAGCAAAGAGTCGAACAAAGTGAGCTTCGGCTAAGTCTGGCCCTTGAGGCAGCGAAGCTTGGGTTCTGGGAACTTGATTTGGCAACTGGGATGATGGTGTTAAGTGACCGAATGCTTTCTGATTGGGGAATCCCTAAAAAGACATTCTCTGGGAAAATGGACGAGCTAATTTCTAAAGTTCATTTTTATGATCGCGATCGAGTCATGGCAGAAAAAAGTTATGCGATTAAAAACCACACCGACTACGATATCGAATACCGGGTTGTTAAAGCGGAAAAAGAGGTTATTTGGATTCGTGCGCAAGGTCGAGTCAAATTTGATGAGACCGGGAAAGCCACACACTTCACCGGCACCTCTCTTGATATAACTGAAAGAAAAAATTCAGAGATTGAACTTAAAAATAAAGAAGAAGAGCTTCGAACACTTTCGAATTCAATACCACAGTTGGCGTGGATTGCTCATGCGAATGGTGACATCTTTTGGTACAATGATCGATGGTATGATTATACCGGCACTAGCTTGGATGAAATGAAGGATTGGGGTTGGAGAACCGTCCACGATCCAAAAATTTTACCGCAAGTTGAAGCAACTTACAGAGAAAGTATTCAGCGTGCCGAAGCCGATACCATGGAATTTCCATTAAGATCAAAGACAGGCGAATACAGATGGTTCTTAACCCGCTGGGTACCACTGAGAGACGCGAACGGAAAAGTTTTACGTTGGTTTGGAACGAACACTGATATTCATGATCAAAAGCTGGTGACTCAAGATCAGGAATTTAGAGCAAACTTAACAGCAAAAATTAACTCTTTAGAAAAGACCGAAGAGCTAATAAGCTTAGCGACCGGATCTTTAGGTGAATACTTAAAGGTGCCGCGTTGCTACTTCGCCGAAATTTTGGGTAGTCGAGTCACAATTCATCATGATTACGCAAAAGATCTTCAATCTGTTGCGGGCGATTATAATTTCCTGGATTTTGGACAAGAAGCTTTTGATTCAGCTCAAGCTGGTGTTTTATTGAAACTAGAAAATGTTCATACGGATGAGCGAACGAAAGCTCATGCTGATAGCTTTCAAAAAGTAAAAGTACAATCACTTGTTTCCATGCCTTTGAGGCGTGGTAATGAGTTAGTTGCGGCCGTTGGCGTCGGTGATTCTAAGCCTAGAAATTGGTCAGAGCGTGAAATTGAAATGATACGAGTGGTAGCAGAAACAATCTGGGCTGCCATCGAAAGAACGAAACTCATGAGCGCATTGAAACTTTCAACGATTCGCTCTGGATTTTTATCAAAGGCATCGAAAGTTTTAAATTCATCGCTTGAAGTAGAAAAAGTTTTATCTGATCTTTCAGACCTTGCTGTGCCTGAACTAGCTGATTGGTGTTCGATCAAGATGCTTGATAACGAAGGCGAATTAAAACAGGTTGCGGTCAGCCACAAAGATCCTGAAAAAGTAAAATGGGCTTGGGAGCTACAAAAACTTTTTCCGCCAGATAAAGAAGCCCTTTCTGGAGACTACAAAGTTTTGCGTACGGGCCAACCCGATTTCCTAGCCGATGTTACAGATGAAATACTTGAAGCAGCTTCAAAAAATGAATTACAAGCTGAAGCAATTGCTTCAATAGGTTTTAGATCTTTTGTTTGTGTTCCAATTTTAAACAGAGGAACGGTCGTGGGAACTCTTAACATGGTCACCACCGACGAGTCAGGACGACGCTTCACTGAAGATGATCTTAACTTAGCAATAGAACTTGGAATCAGAGCAGGCCTTGCAGTTGAAAACGCCAGACTTTATTTAGAGTCTCAAGCGGTTAATCGGCTCAAAGATGAATTCTTGGCGAATTTGTCGCATGAACTCAGAACTCCGATGAATGTCATTTTAGGTTACGCAGATATTCTCAAAACTGAAAAAGATTCTTTAACGCAAGAAGAACTCAATAATTCGATTGAAGCTATTGATCGAAATGCAAAAGCTCAGACTGCGATTATTGCGGATCTTTTGGACGTGTCTTCAATTATTACGGGAAAAGTTTCATATAAGCCAATGAAACTAAATGCGGCAGACACAGTAAGCAAAATTCTTGAAAGCTTAAGACCAACGGCGGCCGCAAAAGGTTTAAAGCTGAGTTATGACTTAACGAAAGCTCCGGTGACTGTGTCGGTGGACTCGACACGTTTTCATCAAATCATTTGGAATCTGGTTTCGAATGCAGTTAAGTTTACTGAATTTGGCGGTACTGTAAATGTGAAGCTTGATCATTCGGATCGACAATGGAGCATCGCTATCACTGATACTGGTCGCGGCATTGATAAAGATTTTCTTCCATACGTTTTTGATCGCTTCAGGCAAGAAGATGCTAGCAGCACCCGGCGCTTCGGTGGCTTAGGTTTGGGGCTTTCAGTTGTCAGACACTTGGTCGAGCTCCACGGGGGCTATGTGAAGGCAGAAAGTGATGGGCGTGGGCACGGAGCTACATTTATTGTGACGTTGCCACTGGAGCCTTTGCAGGCTCATGCTCAAGTATTAGAAAAAAAATCAGCCAAAGTTCAGGCCGAGGAAAAACTTTTGGCACAACAAGAACTTGCACACGTTAAAATTTTGTTAGTGGAAGACTCAGAGGATAATCGAGTCCTCGTGAACCGAATATTAGCTCGAGCCGGGGCAGACGTTGTCGATGCTGATTCAGCACGAACGGCGCGCGAGCAACTGAAAATCTTTAATCCGGATGTCATTATCAGCGATATCGGAATGCCTGACGAAAATGGTTTGGAGTTCATTCAAAAACTTCGCAGCACAAGTTCCATCCCCGCTATCGCTTTAACAGCCTATGTAAGACCTGAAGAAAAGGAAGCGACTTTGAAAGCCGGATTTCAAGCTCATCTAGGCAAACCAGTTTCAGGGCCACTTCTGATCAGCACCATTAGGCAGTTCTTACCGTGATTAAATTTTTAATTTTCTTCAAGATTACGCACGAAATAACAAAGTCGATATTTGTGTCCTAACGCGTGAGTGCGAAGACGTCATCTTCGAATAGACGCACTTTCAGTCAAATTGGCTTCCCAACCGAACAAAAACTTAAAAAAATCTTTCTAGACATAAACAAAATTTGCAAGCAGCCTGTGCCGGTCAGTTCAGAATTGAACTTTATAATTGAAGTTCATACTTGAACTATAACTTTAAGTAAGGCGGCCTTATATGAAAAAACTAATATTCTGTTTAACCTTTTTCTCTGTTTGGTTAGCTTTAGGAGCACCTCGCACTAGCGAAGTTTCGCCTGTGCAAGTTCCAGAAAAACTTTTAAGTAAAATGAAATCTTTCGAACCTTCAGGTGCTATCTACTTGGCTGACCTGGATCGATTTTTAGTTGCAAGTGATGATACGACTAAAAAAGATGATCCATGGCTTTTCTTAATGGATGCAAAAGGCAACGTCGAAGCGAATCCAATCAAGATTCAAGGTGTTTCAGAAATGACTGACATGGAATCAATCAGTCATGGCGAAAATGGAATTCTTTATATCTTAGGATCGCAAGGTCTCAATAAAAGTGGAAAAGATTTAGTTGAACGAAATCTATTTGTGAAAGCTCAGCGTAATGGCCGACAAATCCAAGCCTTACAAGTGATCGAACTTCGCCCTCTCTTACTTGAAGCTCTGAACAAATCAAAAATTCCGGAAATCAAAGAACTTAAGGATCAATTCGAAGAGTTACTTGATATCGAATCTCATTTTATTCAAAACGGAAATTTGTTCGTAGGTCTTAAAGAGCCGCAAGTAAATGGCGGCAAGGCGATGGTCTTAAATGTTGGAAGTGTTGATTTCTTGTTTCAGAATGAAAGACTTCAAGGCATTCAGCGCGGTCTCAACTTTAATTTCGCTGAAGTTTCAAATCACGCCGATCTGTTATCAGAAATGTTACCATTCGGTGATAAACTTATTTTGACAACAACTTCTGAGGAATTAGAAGGCCGAGTTTGGAGTTACGACATCAAGACCGGCGCTTTAAAGATCTTAAAGGAATTTAAAAATCTTCGCCCTGAAGCAATTACTTACGACACGAAAAACAAAGCCTTCTTTATCTTTTTTGATGAAGGTGAAGAACAGCCATTGTTTCAGCGTGTGACTAAGTTTTAAGTTAGTTTCTGCGAGTGACTAATCAGTAAAGCCTTTGCAGTAAAGCCTTTTAACGGATACTTTACTGCTTAAATAGTTCGCCAGCTTTAAAGTTTTTCTTAAACTTAGAATCTTTCACTAAGTATGTGCGCCAGTCAGGCACGAAGCTTTCAAGGCTGCAGACTCGACCTAGGCGCCCTGCATAGAATGTCTGCATCTTCAATCGAACTACTTTCGTGTTATCGACAAGTCTAAACTGGGCTTTCGTAAATTCCGATTCAAGGCTACCAAGTAATTTACCGCGATTACTTTCTTTGGGGGCTGAACACTGTTCTTTATTTTCATCCAAACCACTTTTTAAATTTACACTTGCTCTGAAATATTTTTCGAGTGCCATCAAATCAAAGTGATCTCCAAACGCAACTTCGGCTCCGTCTTCTAGAAGATAAGTTCGCTCTTCTGACAGGCCTTGGGGATAAGCTTTGTTTTCACAAGAATTCGACTGATGAAGAGTCCACGCGATAAAGCGGGTTCCCAGAGTAATATTCGTTGTTCTGGACTCAAGATCACATTCTTCTTTTGTTCTTTTGTAGTTCATTTCTCGAAGTAAGGCTTTAAGAGGTTGTGGAATTCGCGGGCAGTTTAAAACTTCCCGGTATTTATCAGTTCGAGTCGGACAAGGCTGACTTAAATCTTCAAACATAGCTGGATCAGGAGGCGTCGCATTCTTCAGCTCTTGAGAATTTCCAGCTTGGGGATTATTCGGATCAACTTTGAAAGTATTATTATAATTCATATCGGAATTGCCGTTAGTGCCCGAATTCGCTGAGCCCCCTGTAGTTCCATGAGTCGGAATTTTTTGATCTCCGGAACCTCGGCCATTTTGATTTTCAGGATTCGACTGATCGCCCGCAATATTCTGCTTGTCAGGATTTTTGGGATCGTCTGAATTCCAAAGTGAGATAATATAAGTGATGACTCCGACGACGATTACGCCGACCGCTAAGTACTGCATAGAGCTTTTCATTGTTGTTTTCATTCATCAAGCTTAGGGGAATTCTTAAGCCTCGAGCAATGTTTTTCTTGGTTCATCATTCAGGACCTCACTTCAAGGTCCTGAATAATCCGATTCATTCTTATTTTGAGCAGCTTAATGTCGTAATTTGAAGACCCGCGGCAGTCATCTCGCCGATTTGAACAGTCTGATAGAGACGCCCTTGAATAACAGGGACCTTCATCAGATCATTTTCTTCCAGAGGATCAACCGTCAAAGTATCAGCTTCAACAGTTAGGATATTGTTTTTCAACTTCATTTCAGGCAATTCGAACCGTTCCATATCAACTTCTGTTAATGGATAATACTTCGTTCCCTGAATAGAATGAACAGCAAGATAAACAGTCACTGAGTTTAAGTAACCATCATCTGTATTTCTAGAAGCAAAGAGAGTCGTCTCTTTCGTAATTTGCATGACTTTTTCAGCTTTTTTAGTTGTGCTTCTTTCGTAACCCATTTTGGCTACAGCTTTTGAAATCGATTTCGAGTTTTTGCATTGAAAAGTTTCAGCCGTAGACTCTGAACCCTTGGCCATCACCGAGGCTTCGCTAACCACTGTGATCGCATAGTGAGTCTTTGCATTCGCGTAAAGTGAAGAGACCAGAACAAGAGCTATCGTCGAAATTTTCGACAGGGGACTTAAAAGAGCGGTTTTTAAAGTTGCATTTCTCATGGGATCTCCTCGTATGACGCATTAAATAGAACTAGAGGCATTTATGAAGTAATGCCTGCCATCTATTCGGGCGCTTTGATTAAAAGAATTGCAATGAACGGGCCGCAAAAGTGAGTTCGGAAAACATGCGTTAATATTATCGAGCCAATACAAAAAATTTTCGTGATTGCGGCAAGTGCTTAAGACTAGACTTAGTTTTTAAATTAGAAAATGGGATTTGATTATGCAGGCTTCACTATCAGCGGTGAATATCGTTAAAAATTTTGGTTCAGGCGATAAAACTTTTAAAGCTGTGCAAGACCTTTCCTTTACATTGAATCCAGGTGAATCCGTTGCCTTTTTAGGACCCAATGGTGCAGGAAAAAGCACGACGATTAAAATACTTTGCGGAATCTTAGCACCCACTTCAGGGCGTGCTGAAATTTCGGGTCATCCTGCCGGAAGTTTAGAGGCTAACAAGCAACTGGGCTTGGTTTTTGGAACTCGTAGCCAATTATTTATGCACATGACGATTGTGCAGTGCCTTGATTTGATCAGCGAAATCTATTTTCTAACTGGCCCTGCAAAGAAAAAAAGAATCCACGAACTAGCAGAACTTTTTGATATCACCGATTTACTGCAAAAGCGCGTGCGCACACTTTCATTGGGTCAGCGTATGCGCTGCGAGGTCGTTGCAGCTTTATTGCACAAACCTAAAATCTTACTAGCTGACGAACCCACAATTGGTCTTGATATTATAGCTAAAAATAGACTTCGGGAACTCATTCTGCGCTGGCAGAAAGAAGAAAAAAGTACGCTTTTATTAACGAGCCACGATCTTTCAGACGTAGAAGCCCTGTGCGAACGTTGTATTTTAATTGATCACGGAGTGAAAAGATACGACGGAAAGTTATCATTATTAAAAGGTGATCTTTCCGATTTAAGAAGAGTGCAAATTACAGTTTCTGAACAGGGAATTCTTCCTTACGCAAATGAAGGAAAAATAAAATCAATCAGTCATGAAGAGTTCATTCACCAGTATGAACTTCGCAGTCAAAAGCTTCCTATGGCTGAAGCTCTTTCGAAGTTGTCTCATCATTATGGGGACCGTTTGCAGGATATTCAAATTTCGGAAGTCAGTTTAGAAGAGGTGTTGGCGCAAAGATATCAAGGCCGACCATGACTTCATTCAGTACATCTCTTGAATCCATTAATTTTCACAGGCGCCACGCCTGGTTTAATTTGCGAGAACAGTTTTCTGATATTCCAACTGCTATTGCAGCGAATGCACTGATTCCATTTTTCGTCTGGATCCTTTCAGAGATCTGGCAGCGATTTAATTCTAGCCAAGGGAATTTCACTTTAAAAGAAATCATTCTTTACATTGGAATAACTGAACTTCTTTTTATGACTTTTGTGCGACTGGGTTCGATATCACGTGCCAGTGGTGATTTCTCGATTGCGCTATCAAGACCTCGTTCGTGGTTGATGATGAGTTTTTCAGGCCTGATCGGGCGAAGCACAGGTGGACGAATTTTCATGCTGCTGATGCTGATGGTGGCATTTCCACTTTTAGGTTCTGGCGGCCAGTTGATGGTTGATTCAGTTTTAAGATTTTTTATTGTACTTCCTTGGCTTGCGGTTCTACAGGGACTATTCGCTTTGCTTTTTGCAGTGGCGCAAGTTCTTTGGCACCAGACGAATTATTTCCTCATGCCATTTGGAAAAATATTTTTAGTTTTGGGCGGCGTATGGGGACCCGTCGCTGATTTTTCAGAGCCTTGGAAATCTGTCCTTTTAAAATTACCCCCATCAGATTTGTTTTTTCAGCCAGCTTACTTTTGCGTCAAAGGCCACTTTTATGGAATCACTGCTGGCGAGTGGCTATTAAGAACAGGAATCTTGGCTGCAGTCCTAGCGCTTTGTAATATCTATTTCTTTCGCTACGCTAAACGTGAACATCAGGCGTACGGAGGCTAGCGATATGAATGCCTGGCGCCTCATTAGACTAGCGATGAAATATCATTGGGATTCTCAAAAATCTAATCCTGCCAATCTTTGGGCAGGGATTATTGGAATGATTATTAATAACCTGATTGTTCTTTGGGGTTTGTGGGCCATGCTTTTTGATGGAAAACCAGACGGCATGAAATTAACGATTTACTTTTTAGCTCTCAATTCAATGATCACAATTGCCTGGGGTTCGGTTTGTTTCTTTTTCGGTGGAGTCCAATCACTTGGCCAACACGTTGAAGAAGGAACACTCGAGCCAATGCTATCAACGCCCAGAGATCCGTTGCTATTAGTTGGAATGTCCCAGAGTGTTGCGCCTGCACTGGGTGATCTTATACAAGGGGCGTGTAATTTAATTGCGATTTTTTTCTTAGCGCCTTGGGAGATGGGAGTCAGATGCATTCTTTTTACTTTTGTTTCGGGAATGGCATTTTTAGGTCTTTTTATTCTCATGGGATCAGTTCCATTTTTTGTCGCGCGGGGAAATGCTTTAGCAAACTTGTTACTCGAGTGTAATTTAAGTCTTTCGTTTTATCCGACAGGGAAAGTATTTTCGGATCGGGGGCGTTTGATTTTGTTTTTAACTCCTGCTGCGGTGACTGGAGTTATGCCCATGACTGCAATTGATGAAGGAACTTGGGGAGCAGGCCTTGCTTCTTTAAGTGCCGCAATTCTATTCCTTCTTTTTGCTATCAATGTATTTAGATTCGGGCTTAAGCGATATCAGACCTCGAGCTACGTAATAGCTCGAGCCTAGTTACCTGCAACTAAGGATGGCTTTTAATCGGCCGTTGATATTTTTACTTTCATGACAGGGCCTTTCCAGTTGAACATTCTGGCATCGAGGTCACCACCGCCTTTAATTCCAGGATGCATTTGAATTGTGCCTTCAGAGCGTTCTATTACTCTGACATCATGAGCGTCGCATGGAGGCCCTGGGATGTGGGCACAAGATTCGGTGTTAGCCTCAGATCCTGAATCATACGCAGGCGAGAGGTAAGTCTTCATATAACCAGCACGTGGAACAACTTTATTTTGAAGACCAGCAAACGCATCATTTGTCGTAACTAACATTGAAAGAAGGCTAATACGGTAACCCAACGGCACTTGGATCAACATAGTTTTTGATTTTCCAGGTTGGATGCCTGAAGGGAAAATAAAGACTTTGTAAACTTCTGGTGAAGATTCGAGGTTTTTAAAACCTGTAGTAGTCCCATCTTCGGCTAGCAATGCAACATCCTTGGATGCAGGCTTTCCAGCCTCAAATACTAAGTACCCCGGCTTGTGAACAAGGACCACGGGCGGGCTTAGGATCTGTCCACGACTTAAATTCTGAACAGTCACATTTTTCATTGGAACTGCCGAAGCAATAGCTGACCAAGAGCAAATACTTAATGTCATAAGCGCTTTTAATATAGTTGTTCTATTCATGATAACTCCTTTGTGCGTTGTTTCTTGCTTTAAAACTACGCTGCTTGCATGGCTTGCGGAATCGCTTTATGTTTGTACCCATATAACAAGGAGTTATATATGAGCTTAGCTGAACATTTAGAAAAACTCCGCTACTTTCACAAAACTTGCGCCTATCCATCTTTGCAAACTGCCGCGAAATCTATGGGGATTTCTCAAGCGGGGCTTTCTAAAAGCATTCAGAGTTTAGAAGAAGCAATCGGTGCTAAAGTTTTTGTCCGTTCTTCTCAAGGCCTTACATTGACTGCTAGCGGAAAATTGCTTTTTGAAACAGCAGAGAAAGTTCTGCACGAAGCCATGATTTTTGATACCAAAGTCGGCGGAATTCATTCTAGTAAAATTCCAAGTTCAGTGCATTTCGGAATGTATGACAGTATCGCGATTTATTTCTACTCGAATCTAGCTACGTATATTCAATCAGTTTATCCCAAAGTGACGTTACAATTAAACGTTGAAGGCAGTCAGAGTTTAGCTGAAAGGATAAGATCAGGCGAAATTGATATCGCACTAGGGGTGAATTTTGAAAATTTCAGTTCCAAGGAGGCTCATTTCCTTTTGCTCTGGAATGATCACTACTCGTTTTACGTAAATCCTAAATTAGAGGTCATTGAAGATGATTTGCCGATCATCTATTTTCCAGAAGCCCAGGATCTGGTAGGAAAATCACAACAAGAATATCTCACTACGATTATTAAAAAAAGACCGCAGATTAGAGTTCACAATTTCGAGACCGTAAAATCCCTGACCGGATCAGGCTTGGGATTTGGAGTCATGCCAGATCAGGTTGCAAAGCCTTTAGTCAGACAAAATCTGCTGAAACAGATTAATTTGCCGAAGTTTAAAAAAAGTTTTGGGCCGCATTCAATAGGCCTCTTAGTTTCAAAAAAAATGCTGAAAGACCACGAAAGCTTTGTTCAGGATCTCTACCGCCTTGGGCAGACCTGGTCGAAGAATTAGCGACCATTTCTAGCATTTTCCAAAGTTCCATGACGTTCACGCAGTAAAGTTTGACAGGCAATTTCAAAAGCTAGCAGTGAGCATGATGATTTAGATACAAGAAAGTAAGATTTTTTCACTGCTGAATACTTCATGTCTAGCTTTGCAACGAACCTAACGTTTCATTCTAAGATTATTCTCAAAAGCTTACGGACCAGCCATGATGAACTTAAAGTCAAAATATTAGGGTTTGCCAGAAAAGTTAGATCAAAACAAAATTAGATAACTTCTGGCTTATTATTTCTGGTTTTAGAATTGCAATTAACCCTATTCAGTTGGGAGAAACTTATATGATTAAAATAAATTGGTTCAAAAAG
This sequence comes from Bdellovibrionales bacterium, assembly GCA_031428555.1. Lineage (GTDB taxonomy): Bacteria > Bdellovibrionota > Bdellovibrionia > Bdellovibrionales > Bdellovibrionaceae. The sequence continues at coordinate 15,014 of JANPPO010000474.1, forward strand.
AGATTTTTATTAACATTGTTAGCACCGATTTTCTTTTCGGGAATGGCAAAGGCAGCGCCTGGGTCAACGACTACAGTCTTAGCTGTTAATATGACAAAGACAACAGGTGGAGCGATCACAACCGCTGGCTTAGCTGGTTGGAATCTTTGGTCGAACGGTTCTGCTTCAGCAACTGTGAATGCACTGGCGACAGCTAGTCATACAATTACTATAAGAGCTAATGGTTCTTTGGCTGGAGGAGTTTTACCAGCGATGGATATTTTAGTTGATGGAGTCGCGGTTAGAAGATTCAACGTCGGTGTCGGGGCTTGGAACAACTACAGTCATACGATGACTTTATCTCAAGGTTCGCGAAGAATATCAGCCGCTTTTGTTAACGATGCTGTTGTCGGAACCGAGGATCGCAATCTATATGTTTATAGTTCTGTAGTGGTTGAAGGTTCTGCGCCGGCTCCAGCTCCTAGTACTTCGAATTCAATTTTAGCTGTGAATATGACAAAGACCACAGGTGGAGCAATCACAACAGCTGGCTTAGCTGGTTGGAATCTTTGGTCTAACGGCTCTGTCGCTGCGAATGTGAATATTGCTAGTACTGCTCTTCATACTATTACTGTGAAAGCTAATGGTTCTGCCGCAGGCGGAGTTTTGCCAGCGATGGATATTTTAGTTGACGGAGTTGCAGTCAAAAGATTCAACGTGAATGTAGGCTCTTGGAATGACTACGGCTACGTGATGACTTTGTCGCAAGGTACACGAAACATTTCAGTTGCTTTTGTAAATGATGCCGTTGTCGGAGCTGAAGATCGCAACCTCTACGTTTACAACGTCGTAGTGTCTCAAGGTGGAACAGCTACGGAACCAGCACCGGCTCCTGCGCCAGCGCCTGCACCTGCACCAGCTCCTAGTACCACGAATTCAATTTTAGCTGTGAATATGACAAAGACCACAGGTGGAGCGATCACAACAGCAAGCTTAGCTGGATGGAATCTTTGGTCTAATGGTTCTGTTTCCGCAAATGTTAATATTGCTACTACCGCTCTTCATACTATTACTGTGAAAGCTAACGGTTCTTCGGCAGGCGGAGTTTTGCCAGCAATGGATATTTTAGTTGATGGAGTTGCAGTCAAAAGATTCAACGTGAATGTTGGCTCTTGGAATGACTACGGCTACGTGACGAATTTGTCGCAGGGGACACGAAATATCTCAGTTGCTTTTGTTAATGATGCTGTCGTTGGAACTGAAGATCGCAATCTTTATGTTTACAATGTGGTTGTGACTCAAGGTGGAACAGCGACAGCGCCTGCTCCAGCTCCCGCTCCTGCGCCAGCACCGGTTTCTTCTAATCCGCTTGCATATGATAAATTTTTTATCAATCCTTGGACTGGTGCGAACGGAAATCGTAACTATTGCGCTGCTATGCCAAAAATTGCCAATAACTCTATCGCAATTTGGACAGCTGGTGGCGAAAATGCAAAAGTTGCAGCTGACCTTACTTTCTTATTAGGTGAAGCGAGGAACCAAGGTGCAACGCCTACTATTGTAATTTATAATATTCCTAATCGTGATTGTGGTCTTTATTCTGCCGGCGGCACGACAGCAGCAGCTTACCCTGGTCATGTAGAGAACATTGCTAGAACAATTGGAAACCAGAAGACTATTTTGATTCTTGAGCCAGATGCTTTAGCTCAAGCGACGGATCCAAACTGCTTAAGTGCGGCAGCTCGGGACGAGAGACTCAGACTTATCAGAGATTCAGTTTCAACATTTAGAAGATTGGCTCCGAATAGTCTGATTTATATTGATGGTGGAAATCCTGGCTGGTTATCAGCTTCAGTCATGGCGGATATGTTGAATCAAGCCGGTATAGCTCAAGCCCACGGTTTTTCTTTAAATGTTTCGAACTTCGCATACACATCAGATAACGTAAATTACGGCACTCAGATTTCTAATTTAACTGGTGGAAAGCACTTTGTGATCGATACATCTAGAAATGGGAACGGTCCAGGCGATCGCTGGTGTAATCCTGAAGGTCGAGCACTTGGGACACCTTCCCGTGGATTCGCTTCTGGCCTTGTCGACGCTTACCTGTGGATAAAGCCACCAGGGGATTCAGACGGTGCTTGTTTCGGTTATCCGACAGGATTTATCCCGTCATATGCTTGCGGATTAGCAGAAAGAGCAGCCTTTTAATAAGCTAACTAGCTAACTAGCTAACCAAGATATTAAATTCTTAAAAAATGTTTTTTTTAAAAAAAGTGATGAGCGAACCTCATCACTTTTTTTCATTAATGAGCTTAAGAATGTAGTTGCGTGGTACTGCGCACTACGGCTGTAGTCGTTACAACGCCCATGTAAATCTATTTCTAAAAAGTGAGTCATGTAAATGAAGACACCCAGTTTAAAGAAAATTGATCCCTCATCTTCTGGAAAATTTAAAGACCGCGAACTTGCAGAGCTCGAAACTAAAAAATTACTCAAAAAAATGTACGATCGTCTTTATTTGATGTTCGCGCATAACAAATTCTCGCTACTCATTATCTTGCAGGGGATCGACACCAGTGGAAAAGATGGAACTGTTCGAAATATATTTTCAGGCTCAAACCCCCAAGGTGTCCGCGTTCATTCGTTTAAAAATCCTTCTGAAGAAGAGCTCCGCCACGATTTCCTGTGGCGCTGTCACGAAAAAATGCCCGAGTCCGGGTTCACTGTGATTTTCAATCGCTCGTATTACGAAGAAGTCACGACTGTCAAAATTCACCCCGAATATTTGGATGATCAAAGAATTCCCGACGAACTTTTGAAAGACAAAAAGTTTTTCGAAAAGAGAATGGAAAGAATAAACGAATTTGAAAAAATGCTCTCCCAGCGGGGAACCGTGATCTTGAAGTTTTTGCTTCATATCAGCAAGGACGAACAAAAGCAAAGAATCGAAGAGCGTTTAAAAGATCCATCAAAGAACTGGAAATTCTCGCCAAAAGATATCGAAGAAAGAAAGCACTGGAATCATTATATGACCGCGTTCGACGAGATGATCGAAGCGACGCACACAAAGCACGCTCCGTGGCACGTGATTCCTTCGGATAAGAAGTGGTACCGCGATTATTTAACTGCGAAAGTTATCGAAGAGGCGCTTAAAGGCTTGGAGATGGAATTTCCGAAAGTGAAGAATCGGAAGATTAAGGTTGATTAGCTAATTCTGAATGTACTTTTTTCCTGGTGCAGGTCTTTGCACCACATTGGTGCAAAGACCTTTGAAGTTAGCGCAACCTTCAAGTACTCATATCGTCATGCAAGAGTTCAAAACCTATCTTCAGCAAGAATTTGTAAAGCGAACGGCAAAAAATCCGTCTTACTCACTAAGAGCTTTCGCGAAACATCTTGGCGTTAATCATGCGACATTGTCGTCTTTGATTTCGGGGAAGCGTAAATTGACTCCCGCGACTATTCAGAAGCTTGCGAAGAGTCTTAATCTAGGTCCAGAAGAGCTCTCCCAGTTAGCGCCAACCGCTACCCAGCCAGTAGCAGTTACGCCAAGTTATTTTATCATCCAGCAAGATGCCTTTACGGCCATGTCGGAGTGGTACTTTGATGCGATTCTAGAGCTCACCCTCATTCCAAATTTCAGCATGGAACCCGCAATCATCGCGAAGAGCATCGGGATTACAAAAATTCAAGCAAAATTGGCTATCGAAACCTTAGAACGTCTCGATCTGCTTGAGCGAGACTCGTATGGAAGACTTAAGTTGAAGCACCAAGACACGATCAACATATTAGATTCTAATTTTACGAGTGTTGCAAACAGAAAGTATCAGAAATCGGTTCTTTCAAAATCGATCGAAGCCATCGATATAGTTGACCGGAAAAAAAGAGATCATACTTCAACGACGGTTGCAATTAATACGGTCGATTTGCCTCAAGTAAAGGATTTGATCCAAAAGTTTCGGCACGAATTAAATTTCTATTTACAGCGAAAAGGCTCAAAGCCTAATGAAGTTTACCAACTTCAAGTTTCATTTTTTCCATTAAGTGAAAATTCGAAAATTACTAAATCAAAGGAGTTCCTGTGAAAACGATCTATTGTTTGTTAGGCGTGTACATATTTGTGCAATCAGCATCAGCCGCTAATACTGGTCTTAAGCGAACAATGTGCGACCCAGACGTGAATGTTGCCAGTTCTAAAAATCCGAAAGGTCTAAGTGATAGCAAACTGAGGATTTTGAGTTCCTTAGGGCAAGACCGCGGCGGCGGCGATGCTAAGCTGATGCGCTCACTGATTGCAGAATCAAAGCGTGACGTATTAGTAAAGCAAGTAGTGGATGCATTTATGCGAAATGATGCAACCAACATTCGAAATACATTAGGCTGGTTCAGCCGCAATCGAGCTATCTTGAAAGACACTCCTGCAGCGCAAGCGATATTGCACAACATGCTCGATAAAGGATTTGCATCGGATATCTATAAAACGGAGTTTGAGATCAGTAAATCTTGCATTGATAGTCGCGGGAAAAACAAAGCTGCAGTCGCAACGATAAATGCCCCACGAACAAGCATTTGTATAAATCCAGATGTCATCGTGAAAGATTTCGGACCCTATATTCAAGATAGCGATCTTGTTGCTCTCATCATGCACGAATTCAGTCACCACTACGGGCACATGGACGCAGATCACAGTTTTGCGGCAGCAGTAGCGCAAGTTTATCAAGAAGACTCGGAACGAGAAAATCAAGAAGGCTCGCCACTAAATTACTTATTGCGCGATTAATAAATGATTTAAACAGAAATTAAACTTTTAAAAAAAAGGATACATGATATGAAAATATTAACTTTGACTGCCCTTATGATCTTTCAAGTTTCTATCGTTTTAGCATCGCCGGTATATGAAATAAACGAAATGAAGGATGATGAAACTGTTTCTTTGGCAGGTCGAAAAGAAATTGCTTCACGCTATTCTTGGCATCAGACCATGGCAAAAGCATGTAAAAAGTTGGGCCGCGATCAAGGTGTTCGCGAGTTTTACATCAAACAAGTTTCAAGAATTGCGAATAGCTCGCTCATCGAAGATTTGAAAAATGAATTTACGGTCGTTTCGCAGGTCGGTCTTTTTGCAACCTTCGCTCCAGGAAATCCTTCGCAACAAACAACACAATTCGTTCCATGTTATGTTGAAAAAACTAATTTAAAGATCGACAATCAAGCAAGAGTCATATTCGTATCAAGCGACTCTAAAGTGCGATTGCCTATTCAAATCGAGGAAGATCAGAATCATAGTCTCGGGTTCGATATGGATTCTGTTATGACTAATTACGCGAACAGTTTGAAGATGCAGAATTTATCTAGCAAAATTTCACCGGATGAAGTTGTGCCGAATTCAATCTATCAATTGCGTGTAAAGGGCAACTCGTCTCGGTCTTTCGATTATGCTAAAAAAGTATCAGACTTTGAAAGTAAGGGAGCTCTGTTCTATGTTCGTAATGTTAATCCCCGTACGGGAGAAAAATTTTTCGAAATGGGATTAGTCGATGCAAACTTGAGCCAAGAGCATCTAAATGAATCACTTGCAACTTTTGAACCGAGTCGTTTAGATCTTGAAAGAATTAGAAAAGCAAAGAGCAGGAACTAAAATGAAAAAAACCTTAATTATTCTAATATCGATTTTAATTTCCATGTCCGTCCACGCGAATTGCTCTGTAGCCTCAATTCCTGCTCAAGTGGGTGTGCAAACTGTTATGAATCATATTGTTCAAATTAGTGATGTCATGCAAATTGGTAATGAATTAGGAAAACTTAGGATTGGAATTTTGCCAGAAAAATTCTTGTCAGAAACCGTGAACGCACACTCGATCGAATTAGTTGTTAGAATAAGTTATGCCCATCTTCGCGATCAAGTGGGCCCTAAAACTACGATTTTTAAGTACATTCTGGAGTCAAATTTCGATTGCTCAGGCTTCGAGATCAAGAGTGTAGTTCGAAGTGGACTAAGCTTGCCTACTTTCGGAAACAAAGTTGATTCCAAGGTCATGCAAATTGCACTCCAGGATCTCACTTCGACTAGTTCGTTTGTTCCACTCAATCGACACAGCGGGAGCAATAGTTTGATAGCATTCGTTCCGAAACGCTGCGCCGATCAGAAAACAGCAAGTATCACAATCCAGCGTTTGCATCATGGTTCGGGCGGAATTATTCAGCGGGGTTACGGTTATTTAGTAGATATCGATACTCAAAAAATTCTTGTGAAGCAGGAACGCGCAGGTGAGTTTCTGAGCAATATTTGCAAATAGGTTTACTGTGGAATGACTTAATCCATGGCGTCTGCAATATTAGACTGTTCAGCCTGATTTAACTCTTCCATTGTTGCAATATAGTCTGGAATAAGTTCTTGCGCATCGTCGGGATCGATTGGAGTTGCCCCACTTGTAGTGACTATTTTGAATTTGGCCATCTCCTTATTTCCTTCTTTTCTCGACCTCCCAAATTCTGGAGTCGCCTTCCTCTTTTAGTTTTTTCGCTATTCGTCTGATCTCGGCGTCCAGCTCTTTTTGAGAAGTGCTTTGAGCTTCGAGTTGCATCGTGTGCGCAACACTTTTCAGAATTTTTGTTGCTGCTTCATAAGCTTTCTTATCGATTATATCTTCAAGTGTATAACCTGGATCTTGCGGTACGATTGCGTAGACTAGTTTGCAATCCATGGCTCGCGCGACTTGTTCAAGCGATTCGAGGGTGACGCGTCTTTCAGGTTCTCTTTTTTCAATTTGATTTATTGAACCATGGGCCACACCAACTCGTTCCGCTAATTGGCGAATCGAAAGTCCTAATGAGCCGCGAATAGCTTTCACCCAACCCGAAGGGGGAGCTGGTTCATTAAGCTTTGCGAATCGACCCACTTTTTGCTGAACAATTCGTCTTTGATTCGATTGCTTCTTCTTATCAACTCTCATTACGATCTCCAGTTTTATGTATACTTATAGTACTACATATCGGCTCTTATCGTATATTTATAAAGCTACATAGATCAATATAATGTATATTTAAAAATATACATTATATTTCCTAAATATGCATTTTAATATCGATATTATCAATATAAGACGTTACTAAACCCTACGTTAACCAGCCTGAAGGCCAGCTATTTTTTAAGATCTAATATGACGAACTCTGGAAGGGCGTTGAATCTCACGGGAAGAATGCTCGTTCCAATGCCTGTGCTGACGTATAGAGAACCAAATTCAAAATCGACCCAACCCCCAGCCCAATCTTTTGGTGCGTCTCCTGGTGTAATGAGTGCGCCAATACCTGGAATGAAAACTTGCCCCCCATGCATGTGGCCGGCAAGACAGATATCAAATTTTTGCTTTACTTGAAAAAGCGCAGCGGGGTCGTGCATGAATAATATTTTTGGAGCCTCGGTATTCACTTGTGCCAAAGCCTCTTCTGCCTTTGCATGATGAGTGTAATCATCACCGATTCCAACAAGCCAAAAGCTGAAGTTGGAATCTAGCTTCATTAGTTTTGCTTTGTTGTCCAAGACTGGGATGCCAGATTCTTCTAATACTTTCGAGATATGATTTCCATTGTTCCACCAGTCGTGGTTACCTAAAACTGCGTAAACGCCTAGCGGGGCTTTTAAATCCTTTAGCAATTCAGCGATTTCTTCGATTGGAATATACTTTCCCCCAAGAATGCCATCGATGACTAAATCGCCGCCGATAAGAACTACATCCGGCTTCATCGCATTTATTCGTTGAATAAGATTTTGAATATATTTTTTAGTGATGTGGGGTGCGCCGGCATGCAGATCAGAAAAGAATGCAATTCTTAATGGAGGACCACTCCATTTTTCTATTCTAATATTTTTTTGAGTTAGCAGTCCTGGTTCAATGAGGAATGCCCAAATAGCCAAACAAAATCCAAGAGACAAAGTGAACAAAATAAATTTTTTATATTGAGTCATGATGAATAGGCAGAGATAAAGTTACTAAAGTTCCGCGTTCATTCTTTAAAGTACCTTGAATTTGAATCTGGCCTTTATGCAATTCGACGACCTCTTTCACAAAACTTAAACCCAGTCCTGAACTCTTCTTTTTAGTATCAGGTCTTTCTAGGGAATAAAACTTTTCAAAAATTCGTGGCAGAGCATAGTCAGGAATTCCCGTACCTTCATCCTCGAATGTGATTTGCAAAGACTGATTTTTTTCCTCCACAAGAATCTGGATCCTAGTATTAGCTGATGAAAATTCGATAGCGTTTTGAAGAATATTGCGAAAGCTTTGAAGCAACAGAAATTTATCACCTTTTATAGCACTTTGAGATTTAATGATAATCTCGATTTCGATTTTCTTGTTTTTCCAAAATCCAGTAAGAGCATCACGAACTTCGTTTAGAATTTCAACGGGATCTAAAATTTCGATCTGATCAAGCTCACCTTTGGATTCAAGAGCTGCAATTTTTAACAGCTGCTCTAGAATTGCGTGGGATCTTTGGGCTTCATCAATAATATTGTTTAGAAATCGAGCTCTCTGTAGTGAATCCATTTCTTCCAAGCAAAGTTCAGCTGCTCCTTTCATGGCCGTTAGTGGACTTTTGAGTTCGTGCGTAAGAACTTGAGTATATTTCTCTATAGTTTTTTTGCCTTCAAGGGAAATACGCATCTTTTCAAAAGCAAGACCGAGATCTTTAATTTCTTTGATGTTAGACGAGGGGGGCGCAATGCGCTGCCCTTCTGAAACATTTAAAGCATACAATCGAAGTTTTTCTAAAGGCCATGTAATCCAAATGAGGATCAATCCGCCGAGAAATCCCAGAACAAGAACCGAAAGAAATCCACCAAAGAACATTTTTTTCAAAGCCTCGTCTAGAAAAGTGAGGATGCTACTTTCAGTTTTGTAGACAGTTGCGACTCCTTTTAACTCCGTGTTGATAATTATTGGTGCGGCCACGTAGTAAATAGAAGTGCGGCTGTCTTCGGCGTTTACCCTTGTGGATCTAGCGCCATATTGACCTTTTAGTGTTTTATAAACGTCATTCCACTTTGAGAAGTTAAGCCCTAAATTCTTCTTTTCGGTTGCAAAGATCACAGTACCGTTTGTGTCAGTCACGTATGCTTCCAAAGAGTGCGAAGTCTTAATGAAATTAAAGATAGGTGCCTGAAAGTTGCGACTTTTATACTTTTCAAATATGGAATCAAGTGACGCAAGGCCTTCGGGTGTCATTTTAGACATTTCGACATGGGTTGCAAAGAGGTGGGCATAGTCCACGAGAAGTTCTTCTACGACCTGGCTGTAGCTGTTTCTCAATTCGCCTCGTACCCAGCGAGCGATGCTGAAAAAACCTAACACAACAATTAAACATAACGTTAGAAATAGCCGCTTTCTTAAGCTCAAATTATTTCCTTAATGGAATAACCTAAGCCGCGATGAGTTTCGATTAGTTCTTCATTCGAAATATTTTTGAACTTCGCGCGAATAACTTTGATATGTGTATCAATTGTTCTCTCAAGACTCATATCGGGATCGCTCCAAATTTGATTCATTATCTGACTGCGGGAGTAAACCCGGCCTGGATTTTCCAGAAGCATTTTTAAAATTCCAAATTCATAGCGACGAAGGTGCAAATCTTTTTTTTGATAGCTTATTTGAAAACGATCCTCATAGATTTGAAAATCATTTATTTGTTTTACTTCAACCTTTGATTCTGTTCCATGAAATCGTCTAAAAAAAGCGCGTACTCGTGCTGTGACTTCCCTTGGGCTAAAAGGTTTCGTGATGTAATCATCTGCTCCTATTTCTAAGCCTAAAATGCGATCGACCTCATCGGCCCGCGCAGTTAAAAAAAACAAGGGGGTAGATCCAATTTTGCGAATTTCCTTGCAAACATCAAATCCGTTTTTATCAGGCAAGCCAATATCAAGAATAACTAAATCAAACTTTTCGCTATTAAATTTTTTGAGTCCTTCTGCGGCAGTTGAAACATGCTCGCAAATAAAGCCCTCGGTTTTGAGGGCATATATAAGGTTCTCGGCGATTGCATTCTCGTCTTCAAAGAGTAGTATTTTTAGATTCATAGATTCACTTCTTCCGCTGAAGACCATTCAAGCAATGCCCCTTTCAGGAGCCAAGCTGATTTTCATTTTTAGCACTAATTGATCCAGCATACCAATCGAATCGGCGGGTGCTTATCATCAAGAAGGCAAGAACTGCAAATAGGCCAAGTGTGCCGACAAGGAAAGCCTTCTCTTCCAAAGTAAGTAATACGTAAAAGAAGATGCTCAAGCCCACTTGTTCGAAAAAGATCATTTTTACAAATTTTGAATTTTTAAAAAACCCTAAAATATAGAATAGGTTGAGGCCAGTGACGACGGAAGTAGAAGTCCAATAAGCCCAATTAAATCCTATGTTTTCAGAAAGGGCGAGTAACAAAAGATAGAACATACAGATAGCTAGCCCCACAAGTCCATATTGCAAAGGGTGGATAGGATTTTTGCTAGTGACCTCGCCTAGGAACATGAGAATAAAAGTCAGGCAAATAAAAAGAATACCGTACTTAATCGCCCTTTCGATCATCGAATAATCACTCCCAGTCCAGAGATGTGTCATGCCTACGGTTTTAGTATCACGAATATCCATTGATTTGAGGGCATTGATTGTCCATTGAGCCTGAAAACCTTTGGTATTTAGTTGCGTGGATGTAGGCAACAGTTCTTCAAAAAATTTTGGCTTCGGCCAATTTCCATAGAGGGTAATATCATCTTTATCCGCTTTAGTAGAGTAGTGGATTTTTCCTGTACCTCTAGCTGTAATTTCAATTTCTAAACTTTTATCATAGAAAGTTTTGTTCGTCAGCGCATGAGCAGGTATAAAAATTCCTTCAGAGGTCAGTTGTGCCGGAATATCTT